>JAGAZK010000086.1 GCA_017940085.1 Campylobacter sp. | reverse complement strand
CATTTTGGGTGATTTCATCGGCACTCAAACACACACAACACAAAAGAATAAGCACAAAAAATGCGTTTTTTTTCATATCTACCCAAATTTATCAAAAATCAGATTTGATTTTAACAGCATTTGTCTTTAGTGTCCATAAATTTGGGATTTCTTGGTTAAATTTAATAAATTTGGGGTTAAATTTAGTCTAAATTTGTAAATAAATTTAATTAAATTTAATAAATTTGAGCAAAAATTTGATTAAATTTATAAAAAACCTTAGCATAAATTTATGCTAAGGTTGAAAAAATTAGTCTTTGATAGTGGCTAATTTGCGACGCATATATGCGATTTTACTTTGTAAAGGCAAGTGTTTTGGACAATTATCTTCACAGCCCAATAAACTCATACAGCCAAATACACCATTATCATCGCCTATAAGCTCATAAAAATCAGCATCACTTCTCTCATCAAGTGGATCTACTTTAAATCTAGCAACTCTGTTTAAGCCAACAGCACCGATAAAATCAGGTCTCATTAGTGCTGTTCCACAGCTTGCTACGCAAATCCCACACTCAATACAACGATCAAGCTCAAAAGTTTCTTGAGCGGCTTGTGGATCAACTTTTTCTTCCATTTTTGAAATGTCAGTTTGTTTATTTGAGTGAATCCAGCTCTCAACTCTTTTGCTCATTGCATTCATCCAGTTGCCTGTATCAACGCTTAGATCTTTTAGAAGTTTGAACGCAGGTAATGGCATAAGCTCGATAACACCATCAGGATAATCTTTTGTGAGCGTTCTACAAGCAAGTTTTGGCACACCATTTATCACCATACCACAACTTCCGCAAATCCCAGCTCTACATACAAAATCAAATCTCAAATCTGAATCAAATTTTTCTCTAATCATATTAAGAGCGATAAAAACTGTCATTCCGCTTGTTTCTTCAAGCTCATATTCAGCAAAATGTGGTTTGCTGATTTTGCTGAGCGGATTGTATTTAAATGCTCTAATTTTAATCTTCCTACTCATAGCCTACACCTACCCTTTCATTTAATGCTTTATATTTTGGTTGTAATTCATAATGCATTAAAGCATCTTGAATTTCATGGCGAGATTTGCCTGCTGCTTCCATTTCAGCTCTGATTTTATCGACTTCTTCTTGTCGTTTAGCTGATAGTGGATTTTCTATGATATTGCCTTTCGCACCGTATCCTCTAAACGCTGGTGGCATTTCCATTTTCATAATATCAAGCTCTTCATACTCAACAGTAGGTTTTGTATCGCCTTCTTTCCAGCTTGTAAGAGTTCGTTTGCACCAATTTAAATCATCTCTTTTTGGATAATCTTCTCTATAATGTGCTCCCCTGCTTTCGGTTCTTAAATACGCACCCCAAGCTACGCAAAGAGCAAGTTTAAGCATCATAGGCACTCTATAAGCTTCTTCAAGTTCAGGATTTCCGCCTGAGAGATCTTTGTTTGTAAGATTGATATTTGTAGCTTCTTTATACAATTCTTCAAGCTCATCAACAGCCTTTTTAAGACCTTCGCCTGTTCTAAAAATCGCAACATGTTCCCACATAATGTCTTTCATTTTGTTTTTGATTTCAAAGACATTGTATTTGCCGTTTTTCTCAGTTAGCTCTTTTAGATAACTTGCAGTTTTATTTACAAATTTTTCCAAAGTATCTGTTTTAATGTCTATTTGATGAGATTTACAATAATCAGCAAAATAATCACCTACAATCATACCGCTAACAACAGTTTCAGCGACTGAATTTCCGCCTAAGCGGTTAAATCCGTGCATATCCCAACAAGCAGCTTCACCACAACTAAATAAACCACTTAGAGTTGGACTCTCTCCTGTTGGTTTTGTGCGAATTCCACCCATTGAGTAGTGTTGCATAGGCAAAACTGGCGCCCAGCCTTTTGGACCTTCATCAGCAGGATCAATGCCGTTGAAAATTTGGCAAATTTCTTGAACATCGCGTAAATTTTTCTCGATATGTTCTCTACCTAAAATGCTAATATCTAGCCAAACATGCTCACCGTATGGGCTTTTTACGCCTTTTCCGTTTCTGATGTGCTCCATCATTCTTCTACTTACGACATCTCTACTAGCTAATTCTTTTTTCTCTGGCTCATAATCAGGCATAAAGCGGTATCCATCGACATCTCTTAAAATACCACCGTCTCCACGACAACCCTCAGTTAGCAAAATACCGCTTGGCACGATTGGAGTTGGGTGAAATTGAACCGCTTCCATATTGCCTAATTTTGCAATACCTGTTTCAAGTGCGATAGCAGCTCCGATACCTTCGCAAATAACGGCATTTGTAGTGTGTTTATAAATTCTGCCATATCCGCCTGTGGCGATAAGTGTGCCTTTTGCGACATAAGCAGTAAGTTCGCCAGTTACTAGATCACGCACAACAGCACCATAACAGCGATTATTTTCGTGAATTAAAGCAATAGCTTCTTTTCTATCGTGGATTTCAACATTGTGTTTTAAAGCTTCGTTTGCAACGCCAAAAAGCATTGTATGACCTGTGGCATCAGCTGTATAGCAAGTCCTCCATTTTTTAGTTCCGCCAAAATCACGGCTGTGGATTAGCCCATGAACTTCGTCTTTTTCTTCGATAGTTGTTTTTTGTGCGTTGATAACAGCACTTCTTTTACCTTTTGTAATTCTAGTCCAAGGAACACCCCAAGAAGCTAATTCTCTAATAGCTTTTGGCGAAGTTTGCACAAACATTCTAGCTACTTCTTGATCGCAACCCCAGTCACTTCCTTTGACCGTATCTGCAAAATGCACATCTTCATTATCGCCTTCGCTCATTTTAGAATTACCCAAACTTGCTTGCATACCGCCTTGTGCAGCTGCTGAGTGGCTTCTTTTTACAGGGCAAAGACTCAAAACTACAGTGCTTAGCCCTTTTTCTCCGGCAGCAACAGCTGCTCTAAGCCCAGCCAAACCGCCACCGATTACCAATGCGTCATAATATTTTACATTCATGCTAAACTCCTAAATTTACATAGTATAATTTTGATAGCCTATTTTTAGGAAAGCAATCATACTTAAAAGTCCCAAGACTATAAAAAATGCACTCAAAACCCATTTTGCTTTTTTGAGTTTTGCTCTTGTTTCTTTGTAATTGCTACCTTCAAACCAGCCCCACTTAACACAAAGTCTGTATAATCCAATACTTCCGTGAAGTTCTACTGAAAATAGCAATACCAAATAAAATAACCACATTAAGTGAGTAAACATTCTGTTTGAACTGACATCTGCACTAAGTTCTGGACTTGTAGCAATAATCATCAAGTGAGCAGAAGCCAAGAAAAACATAATAAATCCAGTACAGGCTTGGATTAGCCAAAGAGTTGTGTCTTCGTGTTTCATACGACTTGCATGAGCTCTGTAAATTTGCCATTGTCTGAAATTGATAGGAAATTTACGCATACCCAAAGCAGCATGAACAAAGAAAATAACTAGCACACCGACTGCTACGACAAATGTGCAGTAACTCATAAATGGAGAATCAGAAATAAATCTGAGTTCAAACAAGCTTACAACAGCGTTAAATGCGTCTTTACTAATAAGAATAGTGGATACAAAAAGCATGTGTAGCCACATAAAAAGCCCTAAAAACAATCCCGTGCCACTTTGGATCAAATCCAAACGAGCTGGAATGCGGCTTTTTTTGCCTTCTACACTTTTGCCAAGAAATCCTTCAATTTTATTCATAAAGGGCTCCTTTGAAAAAAAATTTGAGTGTTTTGATTATATCTAAATCGAACTTAAAATTTTTTGATTGTATCTGGATAAAACTTAAAAAAATAATATAATATTTAAATTTAAGAATATTTCTGTGATTTTGTTTTGAGATAAATAAATAAAGCCATTCCACAGCTAAGCATTAAAATAGACAAAATTTGACCCATACTCATACCAAATGCTACAAACCCAATTTGACTATCTGGCTGTCTAAAAAACTCACATATAAATCTAGCAAAAGTATAAAAAATAGCATAAAGTGCGATTAATTCGCCATTAAATTTCTTAAATTTGCGATAAATAAATAAAATCAAAAACAAAACAAGTCCCTCAAGCAAAGCTTCGTAAATTTGACTTGGGTGTCTAAGTGTGCCATCTACAAGTATTCCCCAGCTTACATCTGTGGGGCGACCGAACAATTCTTGGTTTAAAAAATTGCCAATTCTGCCAAAAAAATACCCCAAAGGTATGGAAATAGCACACAAATCTAAATAAATCCAAAGATTTTGTTTGTATTTTTTGCAAAATGCCAAAGTCGCTATCACAAACCCAACAACCGCTCCATGATAGCTCATACCGCGAATTCCGACAAATTCGCCATTTGCAAAAGGATTAAAAATTTGCCACGGGTGCAAAATATAATAAATCGTATTTGGATCGTATATCAAAATATAACCAAGCCTAGCACCTAAAATAACGCCGATTTCAACCCAAAAAAAGTAATTATCAAGCATTTGATTGCTTATTGGAATTTTGTCTTTTTTGACAAACCATTTGGCTATAAAAAGTGCAACTAGCAAAGCCGCTACATACATAAGCCCATACCAATGCACTTTAAATCCAAATAGCTCAAATGCCACTGGATCCATAATCTGATAAATATTATTCCAATTATTCAATCTCTGCTCTCAAGCCTAAAATTTCTTTTATGTATTTGAAATAATCAATCACAAATTCAGCCATAGCTTTGTAAAAATCGCTTTTTGCTTCGTTTTGCAATTTTTTGGCTAATAAAATCACACTCGGTAAGCAATACTGGCTCAAACAAAGCCCCAAAAATGCATGTGTTTGCTCATTGTCGTCTTTTTTGAAAATAGCACCAAGAAGTGCAAGTAAATTTGAAACATGAGTAGATTGAAGATCCTTAAAAGGCTTGACAAAACTTAATTGCAAATACAAATCTTCTAATTTTTTGGCATCTATTTGATTAAATTTTGCCAAATCAAAACAATCTTTTAAATTTTCAAAATCATCATTTATGCTTTGGATATTTTTTTCTTTTATGGTTTTTTGCCATAAATTTAAGCCTTTTTCGTTTTCTTGATTTTTTGTTTTTAGCATCCAAGAAGGTGGGAGTTTTTCGAGATCTTCTAAACTAATAGCGTTTGCAAAATTTTTCGCAAATATAAAAGACATAAGTGAGAGAATTTGCTTGAGTTGAATTGTTTGATCCATAATCTATCCTTTAAATTTAGGCGTTATTTTATCAATTTAGAGCAAATTTATTATCAAATTTGTCAAATTTGATTAAATTTAATTAAAGTAAATTTGATAATAATAAAGAAAAGCACCAAAAAGGTGCTTTTTAGGGGAGATTAATTATTTTTAAGTTCTTTGATTTTTGCAGCTTTACCGCGTCTGTCTCTTAGATAAAATAATTTAGCTCTTCTGACGCGACCTTTTCTTAAAACTTTAATTTCTTCTATACTTTGGCTGTATAATGGGAATATTCTCTCGACACCAATGCTATTTGCACCAATTTTGCGGATTGTAAAAGTTTCGCCAACGCCAACACCGTGTTTAGCTATGCAAACGCCTTCAAAATTTTGAATTCTTGATTTATCGCCTTCTGCTATTCGGATTGATATTCTAAGAGTATCGCCCGGTCTAAAGCTTGGCACTGATTTATTTGCGATTTGTGCATTTTCAAATGCTTCAATATATTTATTTCTCATTTTTGTCCTTATTTTTGGCAAACTTTTGATACAAATCAGGGCGAAAAAACCTAGTTTTACAAAGTGCCATTTGATTTTTTAAGGTGCGTATTTTAGCGTGATCTCCCTTTAAAAAAGCTGAAATAACGCTTAGATTTTCATATACATTTGGTTTTGTAAAGCTTGGAGCTTCTAATAAATTGTTCTCAAAACTCTCAATTTCTAAAGACTGAGAATTTCCCAAAACTCCGTCTATATTTCTAGAAATCGCATCACAAACACAAAGCGAAGCAAGTTCTCCGCCAGTGATTACAAAATCACCTATACTAAAAACTTCATTTACAGCAATTTCAATAATTCTTTCATCAATTCCTTCGTATCTGCCACAAATAAAAGTGATGTTATCGTATTTTGCAAGTCGTTTTGCATCATTTTGAGTAAATTTTTTGCCAACTGGACTTAGAAAAATCACTCGTCCATTTTCAAAAGATTTTAAAGCATCTAAAATAGGCTGAGATTTCATCAAAAGCCCTGCTCCGCCACCTATCATATAATCATCTACTTTTTTGTGTTTGTCATCACTAAAATCTCTTGGATCTACGAAATTAACACTGATTAAATTTGCTTGTATTGCTCTTTTGAGTATCGAATCATCAAAATAATGCTTGATCAAATTTGGGAAAATACTTACAAAATTAAAGTTCATAATCACGAATTCTTTAATATTTCTAATGAATTTTTTACAAAAATTTGCTTTTTGTCTAAATCTACTTTTTCAATGAAATTATCAAGATAAGGGATAAAAAATTCTTTTGGATAAGTGCTAAAATTTTGACTTGTTTTAACAGCAAACAAAAATCCAGCCCCGATTTCTAAAATATCGCTCACAACGCCTAAAATTTGATTATCTTCAACAATCTCACAACCTATAATATCAAAATAAAAAAACTCATCTTTTTTGAGTTTGCAATATTTTTTTGTGTCTTCTAAAGTGCGATAAAGGGTGGTATTTGTGAGAGTTTTTGCCAAATCAATATCAAAAAATCCGTCAAAAATCGCAGTAAAATTTGTCTTATCAAAACTAAAAATTACAAATTCTTTGCCATTTTTGTCGTAAAATTTGGCACCTTTTTTGAATTGTTCTGGAAAATCGCTGTGATTGTGAAGTTTGATAGCTCCTTTTAAACCAATCGTTTTGCCGAGCTTACAAACTTCAATTAAATTATTCTTCAACTGCTTTGACCGTAATTCTATATGAAGTCGGATCTTTTGCTTTATAGCCGATGATTACGGTTTTTATGGCATCTATCATTTTGCCACCTTTACCGATAAGCCTACCTGTGTCTTCTTTGGCAGCATAAATGATTATTTCGTCAAAATTTTCGCCTAAATTTACTCTCTCAACTGAAATCAAATCGGGACGATCTGCTATTAATTTAGCATATTCTTTTAAAAAATTTTCTACCATTATTTTGTGATTCTTGCTACTCTGTCGCTCAATTTGGCACCGACACTTTTCCAATAATTCAATCTGTCTGCATCAAATTTGATAATTTCAGGTTCAACCATAGGATTATAATAACCTATGCTTTCAATCCAACCGCTATCTCGTCTTTTTCTACTATCTGTTACGACAATACGATAAAAAGGCGATTTTTTGCGTCCCATTCTTGTTAGTCTAACTACTGTTGCCATTTTTTCTCCTAAAAATTTAAAGCTTGATTATAGCCAAAAATTTGACCATAAGCAAACTTTAGCCCAAATTATCTTGGGCGATTTGCTTGAGCCATCATCGATGTAAGACCGCT
>JAGAZK010000085.1 GCA_017940085.1 Campylobacter sp. | reverse complement strand
TTGTCCATCATTTATCAATGAAGTGCTTATAGGAATAAAACCTCTATTATATACATTTCCATTTGCATCTGTAATCCTTAAAAATGTATGCGGAACACCTATCGTATCTACCATAATTTCAACACTATATTGAGCTTGTGGAATATTTGTATTTGCCATAATTTACTCCTAAATTTTAAATTTATCAATTGTGATTTTATGTTTTTTATTTCTAACAATATCTGTATAATTTATGTGTGGATATTCATAAAAATTTAAATCAAATTTTACTTCTTGATATTTATTTTTTAGTTGTTTTATGTTTTCTTTAATTTCATTTCTTGTTGTTTTATCTATGTTATTGTAAATATTTAGATATGTGGTATTAAAACTTGCTTCATATAAAACAAATTCTTTTTTACTATAATCGTTTTCATCGGTGCAATAATTATTTTTAACCAAAATTTCCTTTATATTTTTTATTGCAATTTTATTAGCTTCATATACAATTTCTTTTGGTGCAGAAAAAATGATAAATAATACAATACAACAAACAAAAACAATTATAAAAATGATTAAGATGATAAAATAATATATAAAATGTTTTTGTTTTATAGTTAAAGCAGGCTCGTTTTTACCACTATCGCTGATATTCCCCAAATTTATCCCTTTATTTGTGATTTGGCAAATTATACAAAAAAAAAAAAAACAAATCAAGCTTAAATGAGAGAAAATTTAGTAAGAAATTTTTGAAATTTGATTAAATTTAGCCAAATTTAGAGCAAATTTGGCTAAATTTGGATTTATCAGACCTTGACGGCTTGTCCAAGATCCCACATAGGCATAAATATGCCAAGTGCCATAAGTAAAACCATACCAGCGATAGCCACAAGAAGTATCGGTTCTACATAAGCTGAGATATTATCTACGATATTGTTAAATCTTTCTTTGTAATAATCAGTGATTTTATCAAGCATAGCGTCCAAGCTACCACTCTTTTCGCCAGCACTCATCATTTGCAAAAGCATACCTTCGTATAACTCAGTCTCTCTAACAGAATCGCTAAGCGAATTGCCCCTTTGAATAGAGACTTTTACGGTTGAGAATTTTTCTTTCATATATAAGTTTTGGACGGTTATTACAGAAGTATCCAAAGCATCTACAATAGGAATACCAGATCTAACTAGCTCTGCAAAAACGATATTAAATCTATTCATTGTGGAGAAAAATATAATATTGCCGATCAGATATACTTTTAATACATATCTATCAAAACCAAATTGAAAGTCTTTGTTGGATTTATACAAAAATCTAATGAAAAATATAAATGCAATCAAACCTAACAAAATCAAATGCCCGTAATTTGTCATAGCATACTCGATTTTGAGCAAGATTATCGTAGGCAAAGGAAGTTGGGCGTTGAGCTCTTCAAATATCTTTCTAAACTCAGGCACAACCAAAATCATCAACAAAGTAAAAGCTGCTATAATCGCAACTACAACTATTATTGGATAACGAATAGCTTTTTTAAATTTAGTTTGATTGTCCCAAACATTTTGCATAATATCAGCTAGTTTTTTAAGTGCTTCTGCAATCTGACCTGACTCTTCGCCAAGTCTAATCATAGCCAAAAAAACAGCACCTAACTCATCTCTAAAAGGCTCTAAAGATTCTGTCAAGCTTTTACCTGCGTTCAAATCATCATAAACAAATTTGAAAATCTCTTTTAAACGCTTGTCTTCTGTAGCATTTACGACTTCTTTTACACTATCGTGGATAGAAATACCAGCGTCTGTCATTACATAGAGTTGTCTTACAACTGCAACTAAATTTGGTATTTTTACTTTTGGGCGAAAGATACCCTTTTGCAAACCTTCTATCATTTCTTCTATTTGAGCAGAAACTGGTAAAGAATTGAGTTGCTTAGTCTTGATAACATTGGCTCTATTTTTTCTTAGAGCTTTTTCTTTGGCTTCAATCAAATTTTCAGCCTTGACGACTGTTTTTATTCGTCTGCCTTTTAGACTTTGTTCTACTTCATAAATTTTCATACTTTTGCCACCCTAAATATTTCTTCTATAGTAGTAATTCCATTGGCCGCTCTAAGCACACCGTCATGGAACATATCAATAAAACCCTCTTCATAAGCAGCTTGGGTTAATTGATCTTTTGATGCACCTTGTGCAATCATTGATTGAATTCTATCGCTTATAGGAAGTATTTCACTAATCATTTCTCTGCCCAAATATCCTGTTTGAGCACATTTTGCACACCCTACGGCTTTGTAAAATTGATAATTTTCAGGTAAAAATCTATTAATAGCATCTAGCATATTTTGCGGTAATTTTACTCTTTGTTTGCAATGTGGGCATAATTTTCTCACAAGTCTTTGAGCTTCAACACAAACCAAAGCACCACTTACCAAATAGCTCTCAATCCCCATATCAACAATTCTCGTAATAGCAGACACAGAATCATTTGTGTGTAGAGTAGAAAATACTAAGTGTCCTGTAAGTGCGGCTTGAACTGCTATTCTGATTGTCTCTGTATCACGGATCTCACCGATCATTATAATATCAGGGTCTTGACGCAAGATTGAACGCAACGCAGAAGCAAATGTAAGCCCAGCTCTTTCATTTACATGCACTTGCTGGATACCATTTACTTGGTATTCTACTGGATCTTCTACTGTGATTACTTTTTTGGTAATATCTTTTATGTCATTTAATGCTGCATAAAGCGTAGTAGATTTACCAGAACCAGTAGGTCCAGTAACCAAAATAATACCATAAGGTGCTTTCATTGTGGTTGTAAATTTTTTGAAATTCATAGGGTGCATACCTAGATTTCCAAGACTAATGATAACTTTTGATTTATCCAAAATACGCATAACCACACTCTCGCCATTTACGACAGGGAGTGTAGATATACGAAAATCATAATCTTTGTCCATAACTTTTACGCTAAAGCGACCATCTTGTGGCTTTCTTTTTTCTGCTATATCCATATTTGATAACAATTTCAATCTACTCACAAGTGGCGGATAAATATCTTTGTCAAATACAAAAGTTTCTGTTAGCATACCATCGATTCTGCTTCTAACAATACAAGTTTGCTCTGTAGGCTCGACATGAATATCGCTTGCCCTAGCTGAAATAGATGTTTTTAGTATGACTTCTATCAATTCCAAAATAGCACTACTATCGCCCTCGGCACTAGTTGTTTCTTTGAGTTCTTTTCTGATTTTAGAAATTATTCCATTAATACTCTCATTTAATTCGACTTTTGCCATATATTTATCTATGGTGTTTGTTTCTGCGACAACTGGTTTTACCAATTGTCTGTTAAATGATTTTCCGACTTTTTCTTGCGCATCTAAATCAAAAGGATTTTTAAAAGCGACATAAACATTAACTTCATCTTGTTTTAAAGGCAAAGCACCTATTCTTTTGAGCAAACTGCTAGATATTTTTTCTGAAATACTATAGTCTATCTCTGTCTCGTCCAAATCAGCATATTCTAGATTAAATTTTTGAGCTACATCTTGTAAAAATTTACTAGATTCTATACCAAAATGCTCACTTACCTCTTCTGCACTGATACGATTTCTGCGATATTGCATTAAAAGAGTATTATTTACTACTTCTTCACTTACTTCGTATTTATCGAGTATTTCTTTTGGAGAAATGTCTTTTAAGTCATTTTCCATTTGTGAAAGCTTAGCTTCATCTATACTGCCGTCTTTAGCAAGTTGTCTAAATAAAGTATTGCCGACTTCTTTTTCTCTTTTTCTATAATCTTGATTTTGGTAAAAATCAGGACCTATAATTACTTCTGTTTCTACTTTTTCATTTACTTTTTCATTCATAATCAATCCTATCTTGAAAAACTTCCGTCTTTCATCTGAGAAATCAAAACTTCCACTTCTTTACTGGGCTGTTTTCTTAAAAAATTTTCCAATACCAAAATAGCAGAATCTTTATCTCCTAATTGATATTTTGATTTTGCAAAAATCAGCCAACCATCTGGTATGTCATTATTTAGTGAATTTACTTGATGAGCCCATTTTTCTGCATTTTTATAATCTTTTTTTTGATAATATTCTTTAGCAATAGAATTTGCATATTCCACATCACCAGTTTCTGAAAATTTGTCTTTTAACTCTTCTATGCTAACTTTTACTTTTCTTGTCTTTATCACGATTCTGCCGCTATTTTTTTGTAATGATTTTTTTGGCTCTAATTCTGTTTGTGAGTCAAAATCCAATTCAGTAGGCGAAGGAATAGTTCGCCTAGTCGGAGTTTTGTTCAAAGAAGCAAGCTGTCTATCAAGCTCAGCTAAGGTTTGTTTTTTGTCATTAATAATAAAATTATCAATACTTTGTCTATTTGTTGGT
>JAGAZK010000084.1 GCA_017940085.1 Campylobacter sp. | reverse complement strand
TTTTTGAATAATTTGCTCTTTGCCAGTGATGAAGGCAATCGGGTTTGCACTAAAATTTGACTCTAAAATTTCTCCACTATTTGCATCTTTTAACTCATAATACATTTTGATAACACGATTTTGTGCCATTGTTTTTCTCCTAAATTTTAAAATAAGTTTGCGATTTTAGCATAAATACCATAAAAAATAATTAATGTATAAATTCCACAGAATTTTGAAATTTATTGTCAAATATTTACCAAACAGGGGTAGAATTTAGTAATTTTTTTATTTTTTGTAAAGGAGAAAATATGACTAAACTTGACAAAGTTTATGGGTTATTCATCAATGGTGAATTTGTTGAAGCAGAAGGCGCTAAGACGCTTGATACTTTTAATCCTGCAACAGGCAAAAAACTGGCAAGCATTGCCGAAGCTAGCCAAAAAGATGTTGATAAAGCCTACAAAGCTGCAAGGAAGGCTTTTGAAAAATTTCGTCGCACAACTCCTGCACAAAGAAGCGAAATTTTACTTCAAATCGCAGATGTAATCGAAAAAAATGCAAAACATCTAGCAATGGTTGAGACACTAGATAATGGCAAACCGATCCGTGAAACACTAAATGTGGATATTCCGCTTGCAATTGAGCATTTTAGATATTTTGCAGGTGTCATTTTGGGTGAAGAAGGAAGCGCAAATGTGCTAGATGAAAAATTTATGTCAATTATCTTGCGCGAACCAATCGGAGTCGTTGGTCAAATTGTGCCTTGGAATTTTCCATTTTTAATGGCCGCTTGGAAACTAGCCCCAGTTATTGCAGCTGGTGATACTAGCGTGTTTAAGCCATCATCCGAAACAAGTCTAAGTGTTTTAGAACTTATGAAGCTCATAAAAGACATTTTGCCAAAAGGCGTCGTAAATGTCGTAACAGGCAAAGGAAGCACGAGTGGAGAGTATTTGCGCACCCACAAAGGCTTAGACAAACTAGCATTTACAGGTTCAACTGAGATTGGTCGAACAATCGCACTAGCAGCAGCTGAGAAGATAATCCCAGCAACCCTTGAACTTGGCGGAAAAAGCGCAAATATAATATTTGATGATGCAGATTTTGACAAAGCACTTGATGGTGTTCAACTTGGAATTTTATTCAATCAAGGACAAGTTTGTTGCGCAGGAAGCCGAATTTTTATCCAAGAAAGAATTTATGATAAATTTATCAAAGCTGCGATTGATAAATTTAAAGCTATAAAAATCGGCGATCCACAAGATCCAAAGACACAAATGGGCTCACAAATCAATAAAAAACAAGCCGATAAAATTTTAGAATATGTAGAAATTGGCAAAAAAGAGGGAGCAAAAGTCTTAGTCGGTGGAAAACGAAGCAAAGCAGGAGAGGCTTTTATAGAGCCAACTTTACTCGAAGTTAGCACAAATTCATGCCGCGTGGCACAAGAAGAAATTTTTGGTCCTGTGGGTTGCGTGATTAAATTTAAAGACGAAACCGAATTAATCAAAATGGTAAATGACAGCGAATATGGTCTTGGAGGTGGCGTTTTTACGCGCGATATAACAAAAGCATTGCGAGTGGCAAGGCTAATGGAAACAGGTCGCGTATGGATCAATACATACAACCAGATCCCAGCCGGTTCGCCTTTTGGTGGATATAAAGCCAGTGGTATCGGACGAGAAACACACAAAATGATACTTGAACATTATACACAAGTTAAAAATTTGATGATTGATTTAACCGGCAAAGAGAGTGGATTTTATTAAAATTTCAAAATTTGGCTAAATTATTTTAGCCAAATTTTATTTTTTTCACTTTGCCATTACTAGAAAATAAAAACGATTTCATTGTTTGACTGGGTTACTTCGCATTTTATTCTACAAAATCTCATAGTGTTTCTTGTAAATTCATCTTGACAATCGGCTACGAAATATTTTATATTTTAACAATG
>JAGAZK010000083.1 GCA_017940085.1 Campylobacter sp. | reverse complement strand
CATGAAAATGGCATTAAATTTACTCAAATCATATCTTATGAAAATGAAATTTTGCCCACAAAACCAAATTTAATAATCGCTCAAAATAGCGTTATAATTTTCACAAGTCCTAAAAATTTAGAAGCTTTTATAAAGCATTTTGGATTTAGAGATGATTTGAGTGCTGTTTGTATCGGCAAAACTACAGCCAAAGCTCTAGAAAATTACGCTACTGCTATAATCTCGCCCAAACAAGATTTAGCCCAGTGCGTTAAAATCGCAAAATCACTTGCAAATGAATAAATTTAATCGCCAAATTTAATGCAAATTTACTAAATTTACTGACTAAATTTAATTCTTGCAATCTTTTCTTGAAATCTCAACTTCATAAAATTTATTTATATTTTGCGTATGATAAGTGTAGTGCAAAATAAGATTTGCTTGACGCTGTTCTTTAAATTCGGGCATATCACAATACATAGCTCTTAGCATATTTTTCATCATTACTTGTCTTTGCGATTTCATATTTTCATCGATTTTTTCAAGATTGATTGAATATTTTGGAGTATAAATATAATCGTAATAAATTTTGCCATTTTCGCACTTTGCACCCAAAAATGTTTGTATTTCATTCGAAAACGCTTTTTTATTTTCGTTTGCCATTTTTATCTCATTTTGTGCAATCTGACTTTGACAAATATCTTTTGCTTGTGCAAAAACGCACAAAATCACCATTAAAACTATGTTTTTCATAAATTTTCCTTACATTTAAACTGCAATTTTATCAAATTTGACTAAATTTAATCAATTTTTAGCACACTTAAAAACGCTTCGCTTGGCAAATTTACCTTGCCGATTGCTTTCATGCGTTTTTTACCTTCTTTTTGCTTTTCAAGTAGTTTTCGCTTTCTTGTGATGTCCCCGCCGTAGCATTTTGCGGTTACATTTTTACCCATTGCTTTGACGGTTTCTCTTGCGATGACTTTATTTCCGATACTTGCTTGGATTGCCACTTCAAAAAGCTGTCTAGGAACAATCTCTTTCATCGCTTTGACTAGATCACGCCCTTTTGATAAAGCCTTATCTTGTGGCACGATGATAGAAAGCGCATCGACGGTTTCACCTGCGACTTTTATGTCAAGTTTTATGAGATCGCCCACCCTATAATCGCTTGGCTCATAATCAAAACTCGCATAGCCTTTCGTGCCGCTTTTTAGTTTGTCATAAAAATCCATTATGATTTCATTTGTGGGAATATCGTATTCGAGCAAAACCCGCTCAGGCGTGATATAATCCATTTTGGTCTGAATTCCACGACGATTGTTTAGCAAATTTATCAAATTTCCCAAAAATTCGCTCGGACTTATGATTGTCGCTTTGACATACGGCTCTTTTATATAATCGATTTTCTGCACAGGCGGAAGTTCGCTTGGGTTGTGAATTTGCACCATTTTTCCGTCAGTTTGATAAACTTCATAAGTTACGGTTGGAGCCGTAGCAATCAAATCAAGATTAAATTCTCTCTCCAACCTTTCTTTAACCACTTCCATGTGAAGTAACCCTAAAAATCCCACACGAAAGCCAAAGCCAAGTGCAAGTGAAGTCTCAGGCTCGTAGCTTAAAGAGCTATCATTTAAGCGAAGTTTATCAAGGGCGTCGCGAAGTTCTTCAAATTTATCGGTTTCCACTGGATAAATCCCTGCAAAAACAAAAGGCTTAGCCTTTTCAAATCCGCCGATTGGCTGAGAAGCTTTATTTTTAACAAGCGTGATAGTATCGCCGACAGCGACATCTCCAAGCGTTTTTAAACCCAAAACGACAATGCCGACTTCTCCGCTTGAAATTTGCTTTGTTTTTATAGGCGCTAAGGGGTTTGGATACATTAAATCTAGCACTTGGTGCTTTCCACCCGTTCCCATAACCAAAACTTCGTCATTTTTGCAAATTTTTCCGTCATAAATCCGCACTAATGCGAGAGCCCCCAAATAGCTATCAAACCAGCTATCATAAATCAAAGCTTTTAGCGGTTTTTCGTTATCCGTTTTTGGTGCCGGAATTTTTTGGATAATTGTTTCGATTAACTCTTTTATCCCAAGCCCCGTTTTAGCACTAACTTCGATAGCTTCACTGCAATCAAGCCCGATGATATGCTCGATTTCATCTTTTACTCTCTTAGGATCAGCGGCCGGAAGGTCGATTTTATTTAGCACGGGGATTATTTCAAGATTATTTTCAAGTGCGATATAGACATTTGCGATGGTTTGAGCCTGCACGCCTTGAGAAGCATCTACAACTAAAATCGCCCCTTCGCAACTAGCTAGTGAGCGAGAAACTTCATAGCTAAAATCCACATGTCCGGGAGTGTCGATTAAATTTAAAATGTATTTTTGCCCGTTAAATTCGTATTCAAGACGGACAGATTGGGCTTTTATGGTAATACCGCGTTCTTTTTCTATATCCATTGTGTCCATGATTTGTGAGCTCATTTGGCGATCTTCAATCGCCTTGCACTCGCTAATAAGCCTATCTGCAAGTGTGCTTTTGCCGTGATCAATGTGAGCGATGATACTAAAATTTCTGATATTTTCCATAAATTTCCTAAAATTTAATAAAAATTGCGAAAGTTTAACTAAATTTATCTCAAATTTAGCTTGGTAAATTTAAAATTTTTCAAAATTTGACGATTTGCTTTAAATTCGCAAAAGGAAAAACCATGCAAATTAACCCAAATTATAATTATCTCAATCCTTACGAAGCCCAACAAACAAATTTAACGCCAAATGAACAAGAATTTGATAAATCAGTTCAAAATACAGATGAAACCGCAAATAATCCGCAAAATAAAGAAAATAATGGCGAACAAACCCAGATGGTCAATGGCAAAGAACTCACTATGAGCGAAGTCAGAGAAGTAAGAGAGCTTGAGAAAATAGATGCTCAAGTAAAAGCCCACGAAGCAGCTCATCAAGCAGCTGGTGGCGGACTTGCTGGGGCGGCTAGTTTTTCGTATCAAAAAGGACCAGACAATAAAATGTATGCAGTAGCTGGAGAAGTCCCTATCCAAATCAAAGAAGGCTCGACTCCACAAGAAACAATTGCTATTGCTCGTCAAATTCAAGCCGCTGCTATGGCTCCAGCAGATCCAAGCCCACAAGATTATAGAGTTGCTGCAAGTGCGGTAAAACTGGAAATGGAAGCTAAAATAGAGCTTAGCGAACAGCAAGAAGAAGAACGAAAAGAAGTCTCACAAGACAATCAAACAAACCAAACAAATTCAACTGCTCAAACCCAAGAAGAAGCAAATAATTTTGATAAAATCAAACTCGATCCTTTGGCAAATATTTTGCAAGATATTAACTAAACAAAGCTCTATCCACAAATACAAAATCCCAAAAGCTAAATTTGCCCCAAATTTGCTTTATAATTCGTTCAGAAAGTTTTGATATAATCCCAAAAATTTAATCGAGGTTGAGATGATTGGAGATTTATTTTCAAAAGTCAAAAAACAACAATCAAGCAAAAACGAAGCTCCTTCGCATTGGATTAAATGCGATAGTTGCAGCTCTTTGATGTATTTTAAAGAAGTAGAAGTTTGCCACAATGTATGCCCAAAATGCGGCTATCACATGAGATTAAATGCAGACAAAAGAATACAAATGATTTGCGATGAAAATAGTTTTAATGAGATCGATGCAGATCTCAAACCAAATGATCCTCTAGCTTTTGTCGATAAAAAATCATACAAAAAACGAGTAAGCGAATCCACAGAAAAAACAGGCAGAACAAGCTCAGCTGTAGCTGGAGAAGCCAAAATAAATGGTATAGAAGTTCAGCTAATAGTTTTTGATTTTGCTTTTATGGGTGGGAGTTTAGGCTCTGTTGAGGGTGAGAAAATTTACAGAGCTGTCCTAAGATCAATTGAAAAAAACCAAGCTTTGATAATCATAAGTGCGAGCGGTGGTGCTAGAATGCAAGAAAGCACATTTTCGTTGATGCAAATGAGCAAAACAAGTGCAGCTCTAAAAATCTTATCAGACAAAAAAATCCCATATATTTCAGTGCTTACAGATCCTACTATGGGTGGAGTTTCCGCTTCGTTCGCATGGCTTGGGGATTTAATAATAGCAGAACCAGGTGCTCTAATCGGATTTGCTGGTCAAAGAGTGATCGAACAAACAATCAAAACAAAGCTCCCAGAAGGCTTTCAAAGATCTGAATTTTTGCTTGAGCATGGATTGATTGATGCGATAGTTCCGCGAAATCAGCTAAAAAAATATCTTTCAGATGTAATTGAATTTTTGAGTATAAACAATGCAGATTAATGTTTTTAGCATACAAAAAAACAAAGATGAATTTACTCAAATTGAAGAATATATAAAAATGAGTTCATCTTGGGCAAATTTAGTAAATTTACCTAAATTTAATCAAAATATCGCAAAAGCCCAAGAAATCAGTAAAGAAAAAGCTCAAAGCTCGTATGAGCAAATTTATGAGCCATATTTGAGCGGATTTTGCGTAGGACTCGATGAAAAAGGCAAAGAACTAGATAGTATTGAGTTTGCAAAACTCCTAAAAAACAAAACAAAAATATCGTTTTTTATAGGCGGTGCATACGGCTTTAATAAGTCATTTAAAGCAAAAATGGATCAAATTATTAGTTTGTCTAAATTTACTCTAGCACACAAAATCGCGAAATTAGTGTTGTTTGAGCAAATTTACAGAGCCCTTAGCATAAATGCTAATCACCCATACAACAAAATTTAAAAAGGACAAAAAATGAACACACGAAGATATATTTTTTACACTTTGGTTTATTTGGTGCTTATTTGGATATTTGTATATATCAAAATAGATGCTAATTATTCTTTGGATTTGCACTGGTATCAAATTGATCTTAGAATTGCTACTTGGTTTGTGGCTCCGATTGCTTTATTTGCACTGCTTAGTCTTATACATATGAGCTATTATGGATTAAAAAACTTTTTTGACGCAAGAGCTGTAAAAAGCGATTTAAATCAATATTTAGATCTTGCAAAAGAAACTTATCTCGGACTTGAATCGAACAAAGATTTCAAAACTGATTTGTATTCACTCCCAGGCGAGATTACAAGATCGCTATCTCCATGGAAAATAGAAATTGAGCCAAAGTTTAAAAACGAAGAAATAGCAAACGCTTATGAATTATCCAAAAAAGTCTTAAATGGCGAAGCTTGCGAGATCAAAAGATACAAATTATCCAAGCTCAACCCGCTTTTTGTCCAAAATGAAAAAAACAAAATTGACGCAAACTACACTCACGCTATTTCCATAATGAGCGATCAAAGTAATGAAAACCAAAATTTAAAAGCTTACGCTAAAGATGCTATTATCAAAAATGCTAAATTTGATGAAATATCAAAAATAAATTTTGAGCTTACAAATGACGATATTTTCATTTTGCTTGATAGATTTGTGAGCAAAAAACTAGAGCTTGAATCTGAAAATTTGTATAATCTAATCAACAAAAACGAATTTAGTGCAGACGAATACATAAAAATAGCCGCTAAACTCAAAAAATTTGTAAATCCAGATCAACTCATAAGCGTATTTGAACAGCTCAAAAACGAGCATTTTGATGCAATGGAAGCATTTTTGTATCTATTGTATGATTTCCAAATGATAGAAAGACTAAATCAAATCATGCAAAGCAATGAAGATAACGATTTTGAGAGAATAAAAATTTTATTATTTTTACGCGAACACGGCAAAAGAGCAAATGCTAGTTTGTTCTACAAATAATGTTTGAAAACACTCCCCTATTTTTAGCACCACTTGCAGGTCTTTCTGACCTGCCTTTTCGCTCTATAGCCAAAGAATTTGGTTGCGATATTACAGTTAGTGAAATGATAAGTGCAAACGCCCTTGTTTATGAAAGCAAAAAAACTCTCGATATGCTCCAAAGACACGATTTAGAAAGCCCGTATTTTATCCAAATCGAAGGAAGCGATCCTAAAATCATCAAAAAAGCAGTTGAAATTTTAAATTCTCTCCCAAATATAGATGGGATAGACCTAAACTGCGGCTGTCCTGTGCCAAAAATCATCAAACAAAACAGTGGCTCAGCACTTTTAAAAAATCCAAAATTATTGTGCGAACTCGTAGAAATCATAAAAACAAATTCCACCAAAAAATACACATCAGTCAAATTAAGATTAGGTTTTGATAGTATTTGTTTGGATAGTTTTGCACAAGATATTCAAAACGCTGGAGCTGATTTTATCACTATTCACGCAAGGACAAGGGCTGGTGGATTTACTTCAATGCCAAATTATAAAGCTATTGGCGAGATTAAATCCAAACTCAAAATCCCAGTTGTCGCAAATGGCAGTATAGATGAAACAAATTTCAAAAAAGTATTGCAAATAAGTGGAGCTGATGGGATTATGATAGGAAGAGCTTCTATCGGAAAGCCTTGGATTTTTGATCTCATCAAAGGCAAACAAAGCCCGGATAAAAACCAAAAAAAGCAAATCATCTTAAAGCATTTTGATTTAGTTATCAAAAGATATGGGCAGCACGGCTGTGCCGTATTTAGAAAACACTTACACGAATACTGCAAAAATCTCAAAAACGCAAGTTTATTTAGAGAAAAAATCAACCAAATCAATGATTCAAATTTACTCAAATCCCAAATAGAAGACTTTTTTTAATGCAAGGCTATATTCTAAAAATCCAAAAAATGCAAAACGAAGATTTGATGGTTTTTTTGCTCTCACAAAATAAATTTATCCGTGCATATAGGTTTTATGGGGCTAGACACCCGATCATCACTCAAGGCTATAAAATTGATTTTGAGCTTGAGATTGGCGGAGTATTTTTGCCAAAAATTCACAGCCCACTTCATTTGTCTTTTTCATGGCTAGAAAAACGCGAAAATTTGATGATTTGGCAGCAGTTTATGCGGCTAATGTATGATCATCTCAAAGATTCTGATGAGATTGAGAATTTTTATTTTGAGTTGCTAGAAATTTGCTCACACAAGCTTTTTAAACAAAATCCAAAGCGAGTGATTATTGAGGCTTATCTTGAGCTTTTGGATTTTGAGGGTAGGCTTCACAGGGATTTTTCGTGCTTTTTGTGCGATGAAATTATTAGCCAAAAAGTCTCTTTGGCTAGGAGTTTTATGCCTATTCACGATACTTGCGGAGCTACACAAGCATTTGATTTAGATATTATAAAAAAGCTTTTTAACTCAAAAAGCACGATTGAAATTGATGATGAAATGATAAATTCAATCTATTTAGTGCTATTACAAGGACTTTGAAGTTTTGACTAATTAAATTTGTTTGATTTTTAGCCCACAAATACAGCTATTTGATTAAATTTATCCGCAAATTTGCTTTAAATTTATTTACATTCAAGCATTAAATTTACTCAACTTACTTCCAAATTTGTTTGGTTTTCTAGATTATTGGCTAATCTTTGCTTATGGTTTTAGCTTGGTATGACAAAAACTTCGCCCAGTAAATTTAAAGCAAATTTACTCATACACTAAATTTACTCACTCACAAGTTTAATCATCTCACTTATAAATAAATTAACCCGTAAATTTGAAGTGAATTTACCCATATATTAGATTGTTTTGTTGATTTGAGTGTCTAGCATTAGATTATTTTTATCATTTTAATTAAATTTGGCATAAAGCCAAATTTAATTAAATTTAATCACGCTAAGTCTAAAGATACTTTGCCGTGTTTGATTTCTGTTACTTTTACTCTTAATTTATCGCCTTCTTTGAGTTCGGATTTGATTTTTGAGATATGCAAAAGCCCGTCTATGCCGTCTCTAAGAGAGACAAATGCACCAAATTTAGCCATAGTTTTGACTTCGCCTTCAAATTCTTCGCCTACACTAAAATTAATATTTTGTGGTTTTTTGTGTTTTGAGAAGCCTTTGGAGTTGTCTCTTTGGGTAATTTCAATGATATAATCTTTGGCCGCTTCTACACTTTTTCTCTCGCCACCTGCTATTTTGACTTCGCCTTTGTCTCTATCTAAATCCACGCTAACGCCAAATTTTTCAATAATTTCTTTGATAGTTTTACCAGCTTGTCCGATAATATCAACTATCTTGCCTGGATCTACGCTGAAAAACTCTAGTTTTGGCAATACTTCTTCGTTGATTACTATTTCTTGCTCAGCTTTTTCCATAATGCCCAAAATATGCTCTCTACCTTCTTTTGCTTGATACAAAGCTTCTCTTAATACTTCGCTAGAAATACCACCTAGCTTAATATCCATTTGCAAAGCAGTGATTCCATCGTGTGTGCCAGCGACTTTGAAATCCATATCTCCATCGTGGTCTTCAAGCCCCATAATATCAGTCAAAATAGCGTGTTTGTCGTCTTCAAAAATAAGTCCCATAGCTACACCAGCTACAAGTTTGATTGTATCCACTCCAGCTGCTTTTAAAGCCAAAGCTCCACCGCAAACACTTGCCATTGAGCTTGAGCCATTGCTTTCTAATATTTCGCTCACTACTCGAATCGAATACGGACTTTCTAAATCAACACTTGGAAAAAGCGCTCTTTTGGCTAAATTTCCATGCCCTAATTCTCTTCTTCCAGGTGCTTTTAATGGACTTGCTTCGCCCACACTAAATCCTGGAAAATTGTAATTAAACATAAATCTCTCAGCGACTGAAGATTTTTCTGTGAGAAGTTCGCTCATTTGCACATCACTATCAGTCCCAAGTGTGGTAACGACAAGAGCTTGAGTTTGACCCCTAGTAAAAAGACAGCTTCCGTGAGCATTTGGTAAAATATTTGTTTCTATGCTGATAGGACGAACTTCGTTCAAAGCTCTACCGTCAGCCCTTTTGCGGTCATTTATGATTTGAGAGCGGATAATTTTGCGTTTGTATTTGCCTAAAATATTTGAAATTTCTTCTTTGCTCCAATTTTCTTTTTGAGCAACATCTGAGCCAAAAATATCATCTGCGATTTTATTTAATTCACTAGCTCTTTCACTTTTTGCCATTTGATTGATAGCGGCTTTGACATCGTCTTTGTAAAATCCATCGATGTATTGGTTTATGGCTTCGTTTTGGATTTCTGATTTGTATTCAAAAATGGCATCTGGTTTTTTGTAATTAGCAAATGCTGCTTCATAAGCCCCAGTGCCTAATTTGATAGCTTTTGCACCAAATTCAATAGCTTGCAAAATTTTATCTTCGCTAAATTCGTTCATTTTTTGCTTCACACCAAGCTCAGGACTAATAGCTGAAGTCATAAGTGGATCAATTGCTACAATTGGCATAATATGCTCTTCCAAAGTAGGCAAAGAACGCATTTCTATCATCAAAAGCTCATCACCCACACCTGCTAAATACAAATCCAAAGATGAATTTTTGAGTTCAGAATTGCTAGGATTGATAATAAATTTGTCTTCTATACAAGCTATTCTTACTCCGCAAACTGCACGGTTCACAGGAATATCGCTCAAATACAAAGCCACACTTGCCGCATTTAAAGCCACAACTTGCAAATCTACTTCAGGATCAGCACTCAAAACCATAACAACTATTTGAGTAGGATAAGCATAGCCCTTTGGAAATAATGGTCTAAGCGATCTATCTACAATTCTGCTTGTCAAAGTCTCAAAATCACCAGGCTTAGTTTCTCTTTTGATATAGCCACCCGGAATTCTACCAGCTGCATATTGTTTTTCTATGTATTGGACGGTTAATGGCAAAAAATCTTCTTCTACTGGCGTTTCATCGCGACTAACTGTAGCTAAAACCACAGTATTTCCAACTCTAAGCAAAGCTGCACCAGAAGCTTGTTTGGCGACTTTGTTTATATCAAAAATTTGTGTTTGGTTATTGACCTCAACTTTGAACTGCATTGTTTTTCTCCTTGTTAATTTCTTTTTGCAATGGCAAATAATACGGACTTTCTTCTAAAATTTTCATTAATTGGTCCGAATTTGCCTGTTGGTCTTCGTAATAAAAATCCACATCTACAAAATCTGCTATTTTTCTAGCATAATATAATTCATCAATAAAATTATTTAGATTGTTGATAATGTCTTGCGGAATTACTGGAGTGGCGTAAAAAATTGATTGAGCATTTAGTTTCATAAAAGTCTTAATCGCAAGCAAAGCCGTAGCTCCTGTCTCACAACCCTCATCTACAAGCAAAATATTTTTGCCCACCAAATTTTCTAAAAGCTCACCTTTGCGGTATTTGTAAATATCTTTTAGTATTTTTTCTTCGTATTTTCGCTCTGCTTCGCCAAAAACAAAATCTTTTGTGATATTAAATGATTTGATTAAATTATCATTTATCAAAATCTCTTTTGTCTCGCTAACTGCTGCAATTTCGCATTCAAGATTGTTTGGAGCAAATATCGGCTCACTAAATAAAATTTCATAATCTAGCTTTAAATTTCGTGCTAAAATATCGCTCAAAACTACGCTTGAGAGAGACAAACAAACAATTACAAATTTATTTGCTCTCAAATCTTCTTTTGGCAAAATTTCAAGCAATGCTTCAGCGGCTTCACTTCTAGTTGCAAATTTAGCTTCCATTACAAACTCCCTTCATTTGCACTCTCCGCAGAAAAATCATAATCAAATCCACCCAAAGGATAAAATCCAAACGATAAATAAACGCCTTGAGATTTCCTTGAATCTGGACCATAAGATGTATTTTTAGGCTCTATGTCTTTTTTGTAAGTAATAGCATAATTCCAGCATTTTCTATTGTGAGATAGCCCTGCTCTCCACATTTTTGTGTAATTTAATTCGTTGTCGTATTCAATAGAACCAAAGATTGAATATTGTTTTGGCAATTTTAAATTTGCATCGGCTTTTAAATAATCGTATTTTGAATAAATTTGCTGGGTTTGGAATTCTTTTTTGTAATTGTGAGAAATATCTAAATTTAGAGCGTAAATATTGGCATTTAGTCCGCTAATAACTTTTGTGTAGTCATTATACAAATTTGAAAAAACAAATTTATTGTATAGTTTAAACGCATCAAAATACAAATCAACTTGATGTTCTATATCGTTTCCTTGTTTGTGATAATAATTATACCCACCAGACAAAATATGTCTTAGAAATTTTTTGCCCTCACTATTGTAAAAAAACTGCACAAATGTGGCGTTTATGTTTTCTGTGGTATAAATTTCAGAAAGTTCGCTAATAAAATTATTCTCAACTATGCCTTCTTTTGATACCAAAGTATCAGATAAATTGCCAAATTTACCATCTGGCTTGATATAATCAATCCTAAATCCCATTGTGTGATACAATCCTGCTAAAACACCAGCAAAATCACTATTTAAAGATATTTTTCTATATCCTCTAAAATAATCTTCGCTTTCATCGCCATTGATTGTGTTTTTGTAATTTACTCTATTGGCGTATAAATTTTCTGTAAAGCTCAAATTTGCCACATTTACAGGCAAAAAGAAATTGATCCCCAAAGGCAAACTTGCCTCAAATTGTTCAGCCTTTACTCCGACTTTTCTTGTGTAATTATGATATTTCGTATCAAAAGAATATGTAAAATGCTTAGTTAAAAATCTATCAAAATAGCTGTGATATTGGACTATTGGCAATTCTTGCAAAGTGGTGTCATTTTCGTATTGGGTTCCGATTTTGGCAGTATCTAGATAATACTTAGCATAAGTGCCCAAATAATGCTCATCTGTAGAAATAAAATAATTTAATTTTGATTGGATTAAAGAATTTTTATTAAATTCTTCTTTATTACCGCGTAAATTTAGATAATCAATGTCATTTAAAGTCGTGTATTCGAGCCACAAATTTTCTTGATAATCGCCGTCGATTATGTGTTTTACGAGCTTGTTTCTGTTGTATTTGATCTTGTAGCCTTTGTGAGTTTGGTTTTTTAGCTCTTCTTTTTGTTGGTATTCTTTGGTTTCTCTAAAAACCCCACCTCTTACAAACCCGCTCGAATAAGGCGAATCCGCAAAACGAAATGTGCTATAAATACCGCTTCCCCTTTTTGTGCGAATTTGTGGGTCAAATTCTAAATCCCATTCATCATATTCAGCTATATAAAACGGCTGAATTATCGTAAATCCATCTGATCTATGAAATGACAAACTCGGTGGCAAAAGCCCTGTTCTTCTGGTCTTGTCAGCCGAAAAACCAAAATAAGGCAGATAAAGCACAGGAACACTTCCTACATAAAAAACTGGATTAAAAATATGAATAAATTTGGTTTGTTTGTTCATATATCCGCTAGAATACTCTATATGCCAATCTGGATCCATGACATTACAGCTTGAAATGCGAGATTTCTCAGTAGAAATTCTCGCTTCATCGCTACAAACGCTCTTGCTTTGCATCCAAATTTCACTAAATTGATTTACAACAAAAGTTTCTTCAAAATCAATATTATTGGTGTTTAGATCGATTTTAGCATAGTTTGAACGCACCATTTCGCCACTTGAGCGGATTAAATTTACATTTTCATACAATTCTAAAATTTTTTCATCTTGATTAAATTTAGCAGACCCAGCGCTTGCAAAATAATTTTTAGAATACGCCAAAACATTGCCTTTGGCTGTGATTATAGAGCCTGATTTTGTAACATCATCAGCCAAAAACTCAACACTTTCTTGCGAATACGCAAAAACAGCCAAACAAATAAGCAAAATCCTAATAAACATCACAGACTACGGTTTGTGCGATTTTGTCCTGCCAAGTTTGGCGTTCGCGATTTTCAAAAAACCAAATAAAACCTATATAAAATAGTGCTTCACCCACGACTTTCATAACAGCTCTAAGAAATGATTGAGTTAAATTTGGTTTTGAGAGCATTGTTGCATCTATACAAATGATTTTTGTCCAAATTTTGCCCAAAGTTGCACCATAATACCAAATAAAAATTGTATGATAAAGCACTTTAATGCAGACGATTTGTATTAAGAAATTTTTTATTTGAGAAAGAGCGACTAAAAAATCTTGCGTGTCGATACTAACTATATTCCAGTAAGTTACCGAAAATACCACAGCGATGATTATTTCATCGATAAAATACGCCAACAATCTTTTATCAAAACTTGCTAGTTTGATATTTTCACGCTCTAGTCTATCAAGTATATTTTCGCTCATTTTAGCGCCTGATATGCTATGTCTGTTCTGTATCTAGCACCGCTAAATTCTATATTTTTGACTAGTTCATAAGCTCTGTTTTGAGCTTGTTTTATACTATCTCCAACACCAACTGCTACTAAAATCCTACCGCCACTTGCATAAATTTTATCATCTATTTTTTCTACTCCAGCGTAAGAAATATGCGTGTTTTGCGGGATTTGTTTGATAGAAATTTCGGCCTTTTTGCTTGATTTGTATGGATAATTTTCACTTGCCATTACGACTCCGACTGCAAATTCATCGCTAATATCAAATTTAGTAAGCTTCCCATCACTTGCATCACTTAAAATTTTAGCCAAATCGCCTTTAATCAAAGGCATCAAAACCTCACACTCAGGATCGCCAAATCTGACATTAAATTCCAGCACAAAAGGCTCATTTTCAACTATCATAAGCCCTGCAAAAAGCACACCGCAAAACTCGCTTCCTTCGTTTTTCATACCGTCAAGAGTTTTTTTGACTATTTCTTGCTCGACTTTTGCGATTAAATTTGCATTTGCCAAAGGACTTGGTGCATAAGCTCCCATTCCACCAGTATTTGGACCCAAATCATTATCAAGGAGTTTTTTGTGATCTTGAGCTACTGGGAGAGAGACGAAATTTTTGCCATCACAAATCGCAAAAAAACTAAGCTCAAATCCGTCTAAAAACTCTTCTACCACGACCCTTTTTCCAGCCTGACCAAAACTATCCCCACTTAGCATATTTTTTGCTGCTAGTTTAGCTTCATCGTGATTGTTTGCGATTATTACACCTTTTCCAGCACAAAGCCCATCTGCTTTGACGACGATTTTTGATCCCATTTTGTCTATAAAATCGCAAATCTCATCATAATTATCACTTTGTAAAAATTTAGCTGTTTTGATGCCGTATTTAGCGAGAAATTCCTTCATAAATGCTTTTGAACTTTCAAGTCTTGCTGCAGCTTTGCTTGGTCCAAAAATCTTAAGTCCGTTTGCTTTGAAAATATCAACTACGCCTTCGCTTAGAGCATTTTCTGGTCCGACTATACTTAGATCTATTTGTTTGTCTTTTGCGATCTTACAAAGCTCAGAAAAATCATTAAAAGCGATATTTGTAGCTATATTTTCACTAGCTCCGTTTCCCGGAGCCATAAAGATTTCATTGCCGTCTTGTTTAAGACGAAGTGCAATAGAATATTCCCTTGCACCATTTCCTATTATTAATATTTTCATGATTTGTCCTTGAAAAAACCCAAATGGGCGTGGCGTTCTTAATTCGGCCCTATGAAAAGCCAAACTTGCAAATAGACACGAACTTTAGGTCGTTGCATAAGCCCCGTCGCACCGCTCGCATACATCTTCGCCGATACTTAATGTGTTGGACCCCCATAATAAACGCGGTTCGCACCACTCAGGCAAAAAAATTATATAAAAAGTTTGCTTAAAATCAGATTTTTAGATATTTTGAGATATTTTTTGTATTGTATCTGAATAAATTTGGGCATCGCAAAATACTTCAAATTTAGCTGGTTTTATTTCATCTAAGACCACAATTACACCCAAATCATAAAAATTTGGATTGATTTTTTGTCTTAAATTTAATTCTTTTTTGAGTTTTAAAGCATTAAAATAAATCTCTCTCACGCTTTTGTAATTTGAGTTTGTAAGCTCATTAAATTTAGCCAAATCAATAAAAACAATCTCATCTTTTTTGTGGCGGTAAATTTGCTCTTTTGGCTTTAAATTTTGTAAAACAAAATTTGATTTTTTGCGTTTTAAAAGAGAGTAAAACAAAAAATAACTATCGCAAATTTTGCCATCCATTCGCACAAAAGCCCTTTTTAAGCGGTAATTTAAAATTTGATATTTTTCTAGATTAAATTTAATCCCTTTTTTTTCAAATTTATATACTTTTTTATACAAATTTAAGCGGTATTTTGGGGAATTAAATTGAATTTGCTTACTAATTGGCTCTTGGAGTTCATAAAGCATTTTGGCTCTGTTATCTAAATTTAGCCCAAACATACACCCACAGTAGTTTTGATGATAGAGATTGTCTTTTCTTGCCATTTTCATTTGCTCATTTGTGCCACCAAATTTTCTATAATCTGGAGCAATAAATTTAAGCTTATTAATTTGACAAATTTTATCCATTGATGAGATTAATTGCGAAAACTCTTTTTTTGGGCTCATTAATAAAGTCGTTGTGATTAAATTTTGCCCTAAATTTTTGGCTAAATTTGCTGTAGAGGCAAAACGAAAATCAAAGCAATACGCACATCTTTTGCCTTTTTCTGGCTCAAATTCAAGCCCACTTGTTCCTTTGAGCCAATTTTCAAAATCATACTCGCCACAAAGAAGCTTAATATTATATTTTTTGCAAATTTTTTGAGTATCTTTGTATCTAAGTAAAAACTCGCTATAAGGATGAATATTTGGATCATAAAAAAGCCCGATTATTTCATCGTTTGGATAATCTTGTTTGAGCCTAAACAAAAAATAATCACAATCTACGCTACAACAAATATGAACAAGCAAATTTACTCCAAATTTTTGCAAAATTGTAGCAAATTTAAACTCAAATTTGCAATTTTTTTAAGTAGTAATAAGTCCAAAAAGCGTATAATTTCGTAACACTTTTGAAGGAAATAAATTTGAAAGAAATCACTCTTGTTATGCTTGGTGCTGGTATTTCAAGCCGATTTGGTCTTCCTTGCAAAAAACAATGGATTAGAATAGGCGATGATCCGCTTTGGCTGTATGCTACGAAAAATATTAGCAGTTGTTATAACTTCAAAGAAATATTTATCGTCTCAAATGAGTGCGAATATATGTCTAGATTTAATGAGTTTTTCAAATTTATAAAAGGCGGACAAACTCGCCAAGAAAGCCTTAAAAACGCAATCTCGCAAGTCAAAACGCCTTTTGTAATGGTAAGTGATATTGCACGACCAAATATCCCAAAAGACTTAATTTTAAGACTAATTAATGCAAAAGACAAAGCTCATTGCGTTGTTCCTGTATTAAAGGTCGCTGATACTGTCGTTTTTGGGGATAATTATATAAATAGAGATGAAGTAAAACTAATCCAAACTCCACAAATTTCGCAAACTGAGCTTTTGAAAAAAGCACTAGATACTGATATAGATTATACTGATGATAGCTCAGCAATCAAAGCAATGGGTGGTCAAATTTGGTATATTTTAGGCGATGAAAAAGCCAAAAAAATCACATATAAAGATGATTTAAAAGTATTAAATTTACCGCCGCCAAATAAAGATATTTTCACAGGTCATGGCATAGATATACACAAATTCAAACAAGGCAAAGGAATGAAAATTTGCGGTGTTTTTGTTCCTTGTGAAAAAGGCGTAGTCGCTCATAGCGATGGAGATGTTGGACTTCATGCGTTGTGTGATGCGATTTTTGGGGCTTGTGGGCTTGGAGATATTGGGGAATTTTATCCAGACAATGATAAAAGATTTAAAAACATAGATTCAGCAGATTTACTAACAGATTGTATCAAAACTGCCAAAAGCATAGGTTTTGAGATTATAAATGCTGATATTACTATCATCGCTCAAATCCCAAAAATCACTCCTTTTAAATCCCAAATGCGTAAAATCGTAGCAAATCTTTTAGGAATTAGCCCAAGCAAAGTCAATATCAAAGCCACAACCACAGAAAAATTGGGCTTTATCGGTCAAAAAGAAGGTTTAGGTGCGAGTGCGAGTGTAAATTTAAAATATTTTGATTGGCAAAAATATGAAAGTTTTGATAGTAGAAAATGAGAGCTATCTTGCAAATTCAATAGCTACTAAGTTAAATGATATAGGGTATTCGTGTGAAGTGTCTTTGCTAGGAAATGATATTTGCGAAGATACTAAATTTGATGTAGTTTTGCTATCTACTGGCATAATTGGATTAAATTTCAATGACATCATCAAAAAACACAAAAACTCAACCATTATTTTGATGATTAATTCAATCAACAACGACATTATTTCAGCCATGAAAATGGGGGCTGATGATTATATTTTAAAGCCGATTATCATGGAAGAAATTATCCGCAAAATCAAGATTTTTGATAATTACAAACGCTTTGAAACTCTAAATAAAAATTATGAAGATTTAATATCATTGCTGACTAAATCATATAAATTTCCAAAAATTGATTTCAAAAAAATCAAACTCCCAATCGTGCTAGTGTGTAGCTCAATAGATTTTGCCAATAGTTTTATGTTTGCGTATGCCAAAAACAACAAATCTCCCTATGATCATATAGATGCTACCACGCAAGGTGCTATAAATTTAATCAAAGAAGCCAAACCCCAAACTATACTTTTTATAAGCAATTTTGAGCTTTTGGAGCCTAATATACAAGAAAAAATCACAAATACAACCAAATCAAAAAACACAATATTTTTTGTCAAAAATGATATACAAACAAATATGCAAAAAATCTTTCTAAAACGCGAATTTAACGAACTCCCAAGGGGAGAAATAATTTCTATAGATGATTATACTAAATTTATAATTAGTGAGTTTCAAAATATCATTTCAGATACAGAACTTTCGAAAAAACTCGGAATTTCTAGAAAATCACTTTGGGAAAAGAGAAAAAGATATGGTATCACCAAAAAATAAAACAATATTAATAAACAAAGAAGCTTATGGCACTTTTGTATTAATCCAAAATCAAATTTTGGGCAAATTTAATCGCTTGATGAACGAGCAAGAAGCTAGTATCGCCGAAAAAACTGGATATTTCCAAAATGAGCCAATGCCTTATGCTTTTACTTTTGCTCCTTTTGGCAAAAGAAACCAAGAAGTAATCCAAAACATAAAAAATGGTCAAAAAATAGATCTTTTGCTAGATGATAAAATCATAGGTCATATCAAAGCAGAATCTTCATTTTTGCTCAAAAATCCCACAAATAGCATATTTAGAGCTAGAGATCTAATGATACCTTATGAAAAAAAGGTCGGTAAATACGCAATTAGCGGCGAATTTGAGATTTATAAAGACAATCTCAAAGATATACTAAAAAGTGTCCGATCTCGCACTAAAAACGCCAAAAAAATCACTGCTCTAATGCTTACAGCAGATCCGATGAACCGCCTTCATGAGAGACTAATCCGACTTACTATTGACAAAGCAGATATTGTAATTATATTTTTGGTGCGGACTTTTGGCAATGATGGAAGACTTAGTTTTGCCCTAAGACGCGAGATTTTGGAGTTTTTTATCAGCAAATATATCAACAAAGACCGCATTATTTTAATCCCTTTTGAAAACACTTATTTGTTTAGCGATCACATAAATCCTGTGCTTGAATGTATTGCGGCTAAGCATTTTGGGGCTACTAAATTAGTAGTGGGGCAAAAACACGGCGGAATTGGCGTATATTATGATAACAACACCCAAAACACTATTTTAGACAAATACGCAGACGAATTAGATATGGAATTAATCGTGATGCCAGAAATGGTTTATTGCACGGATTGTCGCACGATAGTTAGCACCAAAACATGCCCACACGGAGCTCATCATCATATCAAATATAGTGCTCATACTATCAAAGAACTCCTATTTAATGGCATAATGCCGCCAGCCATATTAGTTAGAAAAGATATTTCAGCTATGATTTTGAGCAAATTATTTCCAAATAGATTTGATGATTTGCAAAAAATGTATGATGATTTGTTTCCAAACAATGGCTTGGTAGAAGAGCATTCAAGGGCTGAATTTTACGAGCAACTAATGAATTTATATCAAACAAGTTCTTTGACTTAAATTTGCTAATAAATAGAATAAATTTATTCAAATTTGAGCCAAATTTAATCAAATTTAGCGTTAAATTTGATTAAATTTAAATGAATTTAAAAGGTTTTTATATGCAAAAAATATTTTTGACATTTTTTTATGTTGGGCTTATAAAATATGCTCCAGGCACTTTTGGTAGTATTTTTGGGGCAATTTTTGGATTTTTTATATACCAAATCAGTGCTTTTACTTTGTTTTTAGCGAGTATTTTGTTGTTTTTAGTCTCAATTAATATCATTAATAATTACGAAGCCAAAGCCCAAATCCATGATCCAAAATTTATCGTGATTGATGAAGTGGCTGGAGTTTGGTTAGCAATGAGTATTTGTGGGCAGAGCTTGATTGCAATGATTTTGAGTTTAATATTTTTTAGGATTTTTGATATTACCAAACCTAGTTTTATCGGCAAAATTGACAAAAACATAAAAGGTGGGCTTGGAGTAATGGGCGATGATATGGCTGCTGGTGCGGTAGCTGGAGTATTTGGAGCGATATTTTATAATATTTTGCTCAAATTTGAGTGGTTTATAAATTTAGACCAAACAATTCAAATTTAACCACAATTTTGGGCTAAATTTACTTAAAATAATTAAATTTAGCCCAAATTTACAAAATCCTAATTTACACGTCTCTTCTATTTGAAATCCCGTTTGATTCAAACTGATCAATAGCTTTTTCGTAGCTTGGATTTGCTTTTTTTAGTTTAGCATTAAATGACGAAATCAAACCAGCGTCAGCTTTTGGGTGAGATGAAACCATAGAAATAAAATACATTTCAGCTTTTGCACTCACAGGGACTGGATCTGAGGGATTTTTAGAAGGAAATTTGATATTATCAGCAAAATAATTTGTTACTTTGACAAGATCGCTTCTTGAAGCAGATTTATCCAAAATAAAATCATTAAGCTCACTCAAACTCACTCTATCACCAGCATCGATTCTTTGTATGACACTAGTGCCGCCAAATCCTTTTGCTCTAAGTTTTTGATTTTTGATACTTAGTTGTATAACTAGCACAAAAATCAAAGCCAAAACAATCAAAACCGCAAAAATAACATATAAAATAATACTCTCTTCAATAGCAATCATATCATAATCCTTTTGAATATTTTTTGTTTCTAAGTGCTAAGATGCTTATTAATATCATTACCACACATATAACAATCACGAAATTTGGCACTTTTGCTGGATCTCCTGCTGCGTAGCTATGCATACCAGTGAGATAAAAATTTACCCCAAAATAAGTCATAATGATAGCCCAATACGCAAATGCCGAAGCAATACAAAAATAAATTTGTGAGTTTAGTTTTGGCACAAATCTCATATGCAATACCATTGTATAGACCAAAATACTTATCAAAGACCAAGTTTCTTTGCTATCCCAGCCCCAGTATCTTCCCCAGCTTTCATTTGCCCAAATACCGCCTAAGAAATTGCCCACTATCAATAAACTAAGCCCTAAAATCATCGCCATTTCATTTATTCGCACTGCTTCTAGGATATTTTTAGAAAATTCTTTGTTTTCGTTTTTGCCTTGTAATGCAAATAAAACTAGCACAAACAATCCAAGCAAAGAACAAAGCCCCAAAAATCCATAACTAGCAGTAATCACACTTACATGAATAGTAAGCCAATAGCTTTTTAATACTGGCACCAAAGTTGTAATTTGTGGATCTATCCAGCTTAGATGAGCTACAAATAGCGTAACTCCAGCCAAAATCGCTGTCAAAGCAAGAGCAATGTCTGATTTTTTGGAAAACACAATTCCACTCAAAGCCAAAGCCCAAGCTATATAAACCATACTTTCATAGCTATCGCTCCAAGGTGCGTGTCCTGATATATACCACCTAATTCCAAGACCTATCGTATGAGCGATAAAAGCTAAAATATTTATTCCATAGACTATTTTAAATACTAAATTTAATCTAAATTTCGAATAAGCAATCCTAGCAAAAACAGCCACGAGCAAAACAAGCCCAGCAAGCAAATAAACAGAAGTCAAATTCTTAAAAATTTGAAGTTTGTTAAATAAAAGCTCAAATTTAATATGTCTATCGCTAGGAATAATTTCTGAGCCAATCTCGCTTTGATATTGTTTAAGATTTTTTAAAGCAGAGTTTGCAATAGCCCAATTTCCGCTTTTTTGCGAAGTCAAAATACCATTGAAAAAGTCTTGAAACATATCTTCTGCTTTTTTAAGCTCATCGCCACTAAATTTAGTAATAGCGGCAGCTGGAGAATACCAAGCATTGTTTTCATCCATTTGCTTTGGCAAAACTTTGAAAAACTCGCCCATAAAAACCATATACAAAATATTTAGTTTTTCATCTGCTTTGATGACTTCTTTGTCAAATGTGCTTCTTGAAGCAGGAGATTTTCTGTTGGCAAGTTCGCTTTGTTTTAGGAGTTTGTATTCTACGACCATACCACTTGAATCAAAAAAATCGCTAAAACTGGCGTATTTTTGGCTATCATTTAGACCCAAAATTTTTCTAACTTCTTTGTCTTTTATACGGATTATTCCTGCATTTCGCCAATAATCAGCATTTACCATCATAGACAAAAACACGCTATTTGCGTCCATGCCATTGTAATTATCGCTTCTATAAAGCTTATTTAAAATCTCGTGGCTCAATGTATCAAAAGGCTTCATTCTACCACTAGCATCTTGAACAATCAAAGTAGCAGCTTCTTTTGCAAATTTAGCATCTATTGTAGGCATAGCGTATTGAGCGTGAGCTGTGCTAAACCCAAATAGCAT
>JAGAZK010000082.1 GCA_017940085.1 Campylobacter sp. | reverse complement strand
GATTAAATTTTTCTCTTTTATAAGATCTTTTGAATTAGCCAACATTTTATTTCCCCAAGGACCACAAATCGCATAAGCTGTCATAATCCCTGTAACTGTAGCGGTAAATGCACCCGCAATACCTGCTGCCATAGCTGCTGGATCATCAAGGAGTTGGAGTGCAAGCATAAGCCCCATAACCGCACCGACTAGACCAAATGTCGGAGCACTCTCACCTGCTCGTATCCAGTAGTGAGCACATTCATGATAATATTCTTCTGTTGTTTCTATAGATAGCTCTAAATTTGCCTTAACCTCATCTATAGGCTGACCATCTACAAGCATACTTAGCCCACTACGCAAAAATTCATCATCTATCGCAGCTGCTCTTTGCTCAAGTGCCAAAATACCATCTTTTCTAGCAATAGTGCTGTATTCTACAAGCTCACTTATTCTTTTTGTAAGATCTACATTTGCACCTTTAAACACCAAGCCAAGCTCTTTAAAAGCAGGTTTTACAAATCTTTTGTTTGTAGCTGTAATTGAAGAAAACATAGCAGTCGGAATAACGATCAAAACCGAGCTTAAATGAATAACATGAAGCGGATTACCACCTTCTAAAATATCTCCCACAGAGATACTAGTAACTGATAAAACCATACCAAGTATAGTTGCTAAATCCATAAATTTTGCTCCTTAGATTGCGAATTATCACATTTTTTAGCAAAAAATTCACTTAATCGCATAAATTTATTTTAAATCTCCCCAATTTTGGGCTATACTAAGCCCGACCACCAAAGGCACATTTAATCTAACTATATTTTGCATTTCATTTTTAATATTTTGTGCAAAATTTTCTACAATTTCATTTTTTACTTCAAAAATCAATTCATCATGAATTTGCAAAAGTAAATTTGCATTTTCATTTAGTTGCGGTCTAATTTTTAACATAGCAAGTTTAATTATATCGGCAGCTGAACCTTGAAATTTAGTATTTACAGCCTCTCTTTCAAACATTGCTGTTTGCATTCCTGAAGTTGAGCTAAAATCAAAAAATCTTTTTCTGCCAAGCAAAGTGCTGACAAATCCATCATTTTTGGCTTGATTTTTGATATTTTCCAAAAATTCTTTAATCGTCCCAAATGCCGCAAAATACCGCTGGATATATTCTTTGGCTGATTTTTTATCAATTGAGATTTCATCTGCTAACTTACTTGCACCCATTCCATAAATCAGCCCAAAATTTATTGATTTTGCAATAGCTCTATGATTTGGTTGAGAGTCTCCAAATATACTTATAGCCGTCCTTGCGTGTATATCTTCGCCATTTACAAAAGCTTTTATGAGTGCTGGATCCATGCTAAAATGAGCAAGCAATCTTAACTCAATTTGCGAATAATCAAGCGAAATCAAGCTAAATCCATCTTTGGCAACAAAAGCTGATCTCATTTGTTTGGCAAGATTTCCACGAGCTGGGATATTTTGGAGGTTTGGATTTTTGCTTGATAATCTGCCTGTGCTAGTGCCTGTGTGAATAAAATTTGTGTAAATTCTATTGTTTTTGTCTTTTAGAGCTAAATTTAACAAAGGCTCACAATATGTGCTTTGGAGCTTATAAAGCTCTCTGTATTCTAAGATTTTTTGTATTGCTGGGTGTTGTGATTTTAGTGTCAAAAGCACACTTTCATCAGTGCTATAGCCTGTTTTTGTCTTTTTTTGATAAGGAAGTTTTAGTCTCTCAAACAAAACTTCTCCAAGCTGTTTTGTGGAATTGATATTAAAACTCTCTCCACAAAGCTCATAAATTTGATTTGTCAAAACTCTGATTTTTTCATTGTTTTGAGTGATTAATTCTTTTAAAATATCCAAATTTATTTTTATACCGTTTTTTTCCATATCAAGCAAACTCAAAATAAATGGAAATTCCACCACACTAGCAATCTCAAACAATTTTGGCTCTAAATTTTGTCTGAAAGTCTGATAAAATTTAAAAGTAATCCAAGCATCTTCACTAGCGTATTTTGCAGCATCTTCTAAATTTACACTAGCAAAAGTCTCGCCTTTTTTGACAAGATTTTCAAATTTAATCGTCTCATAATCATACAATCTTAAAGCTAAATTATCCATTCCTACGCTACTAGCTGGATTTTGCAACCAAGCTAGTATCATTGTATCAGCGTAATTTTGGGGCAAATCTAAATCAAAATTGTTTTTAACTATGGCAAAATCATATTTGAGATTGTGTCCGATTACAAAACCTTTAAAAATTTGAGAAATTGCCCATTTGGCACATTTGTTTGAAATTTGCTCTCCTACGCCCAAATAATTGTGATTTATCGGGATATAATAAGCTTTTTGTCCGTCCAAACAAAAGCTAAATCCGACAATTTTTGCATCTTTTTCAAGACCTGTGGTTTCAGTATCAAAGCTAATCAACGAATTTTTATCAATATCGCTTAATAAATTTTCTAACTCATTCTCATTTGTGATTAAATTTGGTTCAAATTTAAGCTCTTTTTCTTGCGAATTTATCGCAAAAAGCAATTTATTTAAAGAATACTGCTCCAAAATATCTTGAATTTTTAAAAGTGGATTTTGGTCTGGAAATACAGCGTTTTTGAGATCAGGTGTGGGCAATTTATCATACAAAGAAGCAAGTTTTTTGGACAAAAAAGCATCTTCTTTGCTTTGAGTGAGTAAATTTTTTGTCCTTTCATTTGCGATATTTTCAATATTTTCATAAATTT
>JAGAZK010000081.1 GCA_017940085.1 Campylobacter sp. | reverse complement strand
TGTTACCGCCGTGAAAGGGCGATGTCCTAACCGCTAGACGAAGGGGCCACAAGCGGCTAAAAAGAAATGGGATTATACTTGAAATAAGCTTAAAAAAGGGTTAAAATGAGATTTTTTTATATTTTTTTGTTTGTTTTTGCTTTTGTTGGTTGTTCTATCACTCAAACACCGATAAAATCGCAATCTGTAGCAATTTTGATTAAAAATACAAATTTGAAAATTAATGATGTCGGATTTATTCATTTGTATTCAAATTTTGCCCAAATCCAAATTTACAATAGCGGAAAAGATATTTTAAATCTAAAAATCAAAGAAAATATCTGTATAAATAATGCTTGTGAGCCACCAATTAAATTTAATAAAATGTTTTTTCAAAATGAATATTACGCAAATTTGCTTAGTGATATAATTAAATTTAAGCCAATCTTTGATGGTATAAATTTAAATAAAACAAATTGCGGATTTGTGCAAAATATAAGCAAATTTGGGATAAAATACGAAGTTTGTGAAAATCAGCTAAGTTTTAGCGATCCTAAAACAAAAATAAAATTATCAATTATGGATTAAATTTGAAATATTTAAAAGATTTTTTAGAAAATAACGAAAATAGCGAAATATTTCGCATTTTAAATTGCAATGAAGACGAATTAAAAATCCTTAAATTTTGTTTGCAAAAATATTTATCTGGGACGCCACAAATTATCGTTTTTGATATGCTAAAAACTCTTTATGGTGAGCCAAATATTGATTTTTATGAACAATTAGAAAATATAAAAAATCTATTAAAGCGAGATTTTATCACACAATGTGGATTTTTAAAAGAAAGATCTAGTATGAGCAAACTAGGGCTTTTGTATGCAGAAATTACGCTGAGTGATTATCTGTTTAGACTACTTGAGATTGGCAAAGATGAAATAAAATTGCCACAAAAATTACCATATAATGACAATTTAGAATACCTAAAAGATCAGTTTTTGCGGATAGAAATGTATCAAAAACAAAGCAAAAAAGATCAAATCAATAAGCTTGAGCAAATAATAAATTCTCGTGTCAAAATTAGCAAAATTTATTTGCCTTGTGAGCAAATTTTTAAAGAAAATAATCTAAATAAAAACGAACAAATTTTGTTTTTGGCATTGTTGCATGAAGAATATAGCGAAGAAAGTGATGCTTTGAGAAATCTAAATGCTTTGGTAAATTTAATCAGCAATGATGATTTGGAGCGGATAAAAAATAGAGCTTTGTTAGATGATAATTCAAATTTAATTGATAGCGGACTTGTGGGATATGAAGTTAGTTTTACAAGCCTAAGCGACAATTTACACAAAAGTTTTTTTATCAGCGATGAGATTTTAAGCCAAATTATGAACCCTAAAAATTCTCAAAAATCTAAAAAATTAGAGCTTGAAGCTATGGTAAAAGAGAGTGAAATTTTTGAATTAATTGAGCCAAATAGCGATTTAGATGATGTAGTTTTAAACGAAAAAACAAAAGAGCTTTTGGAAAATATCCAAAAACAACTTGATAAAAAAGTGCTAAATCGTCTAAAATCTTGGGGCGTAAAATCTCACAAAAATATTGATGTGAAAGTGATTTTTTATGGCTCACCCGGTACTGGCAAAACAATGAGTGCAATTAGTCTTGCCAAAAGTCTCAAAAAGCAAGTTCTTAGCTTTGATTGTTCTAAAATTTTGAGTAAATATGTCGGTGAGAGTGAGCAAAATGTCAGAAAGATTTTTGATACATACAAAGAAATTTGCCAAAAAAGCAAAACTGAGCCAGTGTTGCTTTTAAATGAAGCTGATCAGTTTTTATCCACTAGGGTTGAGACGAGTAGTGGGGCTGATAAAATGCATAACCAAATGCAAAATATTTTTTTAGAGCAAATTGAAAAATTTCAAGGTATTCTCATAGCTACTACAAATTTTATGGAAAGCCTTGATAAAGCGTTTTCAAGAAGATTTGATTATAAAATTGAGTTTAAAAAACCAAATTATGAAGAAAGAATTAAAATTTGGCAAAAAATTCTCCCACAAAAAGCTAAATTTGAAAATGGTTTTGATATAGAAAAATTAGCTGAATTTGAACTAAGTGGTGCTCAAATAGTGCTTGTGATGAAAAATACGGCACTTAAAACAGCAATTGGTGATGATGAAATATTTAAAATGCAAAATTTTATTGACGAGATAAAAAGAGAAATTAATTCTGCATTTGACAATGACAAAAAAGTTGGATTATTATAGGAATAAATATGGAAAATATATTATCTGGAGCTACTTTGGGCGGATTTGATTGGAGTTATATTTTTGTTTTAATTGGCGGAGCAATTAGTTTGTTTGCTAGTATGGGCGTAAAAAACGCTTATGCCAAATATTCACAAATTCCAGCTAGATCTGGGCTAAGCGGAGCTAGTGTAGCAGAGCAAATTTTACGCAAAAATGGAATTAGCGATGTCAGAGTTGAGCATGTAAATGGCGAACTTAGCGATCATTATAATCCAGCTAAGAAATTAGTAAATTTATCAGATGTCGTGTATGATAAATGCTCAATTGCTGCTATTTCAGTAGCTGCACACGAATGCGGACATGTTTTGCAACACTACAAAGGCTACATGCCACTCAAAATTCGCACAATGCTTGTCCCAATAGCAAATTTTGGCACAAACATAGGTTTGGTAATTTTAGGTGGAAGTTTGGGGCTTGGATTATCTCCGTTTCTAGCTACAATTGGGATTGCTCTTTTTAGTTTAGGAATTTTGTTTCAGATTGTTACTTTGCCAGTTGAATTTGACGCAAGCAAAAGAGCTTTAGAAATACTAAAAGAATATGAAATTTTATCTCAAGACGAAATTATTCCTGCTCAAAAAGTCTTAAAAGCCGCCGCTTTAACTTATGTTGCAGCTGTAGCTAATGCGATTTTGCAACTAATTCGTTTAATTATAGCTTCAAAAGGTCGTAGCAGATTGAGATAATGCCTAAATTTAGGCTTAAGTGAGACTTAAAAAATAATTTGATAAAATCAAAAGCTTGTTCTTTTAAGGTATGAAAGAATATTTGGTATATTTAAGGAGTAAGATGAGCGATATTATCGCATACAAAGTGGGCGACGAGATACTAGATACTCAAAGCTATCAAGGCGGCGGAGAGCCGATTTATTTTGACAATTCAGACGATGCGTTAAATGTCATTAGACATTCAACTGCACATTTACTAGCGGCGGCTGTAAAAAGCCTTTACAAAGATGCAAAATTCTTTGTCGGACCTGCTA
>JAGAZK010000080.1 GCA_017940085.1 Campylobacter sp. | reverse complement strand
CATTAAAGTTAGCTTAAATTGCGTTAAATTTTTGAAAATTTTTGAAAATTTTTAAAATTTGAGTAAATTTGGAAGAAAATTTGAATAAATTTAAAGCAAATTTGATTAAATTTGTGAGTAAATTTAGATACTTCGCTTCGCTCAGTATGACAAAAACGCAGTATTTTTTTAAAATTCGTTGTATTTTTAGAAAATATTCAAGACAGGTTGTGGTTAGTTTGCACAAATTTTTGCCTATGCAAAGGAGATAAGACAAAAAGTCTATCGACTGCAGTCATAGGCAAAAAAATTGTGCGAAATAATATCCGAGCTGGGGAATTAAAACGAAAATCGCCAAAAATTACTCAAAAGCCAAAAGCTTTTTTATTTGAGTTGCTCTAATCTTTCTCTTTTGCTACCGATTTCTGTAATTTGCACACCAAAATTTCCATCTATTATGATGACTTCGCCAAGTGCGATTGGCTTGTCTCCGACCAAAACTTCAAGCGGATCATTTGCGAGTTGATTAAGCTCGATTACAGAGCCTATATCCATGGATAAAACATCTTTTAAAAGCATTTTTTTGGAGCCGATTCGCACTCTTATTGGGAGCCTGACATCCATAATAAGACCGATATTTTTTATATCTCCACTCACTGCTACGCTTGGAGCTTGACTTGGGGCTGGTTTTTCTTTTTCGCCTTTAACAAGGCTAATTAATCCAGCTTCAATGCCAAATCCAATTTTTTCATTGACTTTGCCGAGATTTGCATCATATACATAAAATTTACTCAATCCTTTTAAATCTATGCTATCTTTTATAAAATTTACTTTTGTTACGCTAAATTCAAGCTTTGGAAGTTCTTTTTGAGCACCTAAACTTGTGCTAAAAGCACTAAGTAAATTTGAAAATATTTCTTTTGCGGCGTCTAATTCGTCATTGCCTATATCTTCATTCATCGTAGGCTCTTCTTCGCCGACCATAAGATCATTTATAGCAGTAACAAACAACGGAGATGCGACCAAAGTCATTTTTGATTTTATTGCACCGCTAATTTCTACCAAAGCCACAACTGCTGGTGGATTTAGCCCAGTTTGAGATGAAGCTTCAAATTCTTTGGCTTCACTAAGTTGTGGTTTGGCTCCTGTGAGACCTTCAACCGTAGAAGCAATCTCACCGCTTAAAATTTCTAAAAACTTAGTCATCATAATCGTCGTTCTCTCTTTCTTCGTTTTCTTTTAGTTTCTGGGCTTCTTGTGCATCGTAAGCTTGAATTTTTGCTTTTCGCTCTTCTTCGTATTGTTCTAGGATTTCTTTGATTTCGTCTTTATCGGTCTTGATAAGCTCTTCTATGCGGATTGATTTTCTAAATCTATGAAGTCCGATTTGAGCCAAAAATACATCTTTTTTGTCAATGCTAACTATGACTTTGTCATCTGCACTTTTATCAAGTCTCAAAATATCGCCGACTTTTAGTTCTAAAAATTCATTTACACTAATAACTGTGTGTCCTAATATCGCTTCATACAGCACTTGAGCACGGCTAACAAGGGTTTTTAGCTCTCTATTTCTTGATTTTTTGGTATTTGTCTCGCCAAGCATCAAATCTCTATTTGCCAAACGGCTAAGCACAGGCTCTAAATAAATAACTGGATAGCAAATATTTATCATACCGCTTGAATTGCCAATGATTATCTCCATTACGGTCATAATCACGATTTCGTTTTGGCTGACTACTTGGACGACATTTGGGCTTGATTCTTTGGCTTCGATACTTGGATAAATATCAGTTATCGGAGCCCAAGATTCTTTTAGGCGTTGCATAATAATACGAAGTATGGCTTCGAGCAAATTTACTTCAATTTCTGTAAGCTCACGATTATCCTCAAATCCATCTCCACTTCCACCAAGAAGTCTATCTATCATAGGAAAAGCTATGCTTGGATTAATCTCTAATACACAACTTCCATCAAGAGGTTTGATTGAAAATACATTAAAACTCGTAGGACTTGGCAAACTCATCAAAAACTCGCCATAAGTCATTTGATCGACTGAATGAAGACGAATTTCAACGATAGATCTCATCAGGCTTGAAATTTGACTTGCTAGATTTCTTGCTAATTTATCATGAATGCCTTTAATCGCACGGAGCTGTTCTTTGCTAACGCGATTTGGGCGTTTGAAATCATAAATAATTACTTGACGATCTTCAGGTAGTTTAGTCGCTGCTTCGGAAGTAGGAGCTTCGCTTGAGGCAGCATCTTCATCAACTGCTTGAAGTAGAGCATCAATTTCTTCTTGGCTTAATATATCAGCCATTAAATTCCCAGCCTTTCTCTAAGTTTTATTATTAGCCTTTTGTGTATTTGGCTAATACGAGATTCTGTTATGTGCATAATATCGCTAATTTCCTTTAAATTTAATTCGTCAAAATAATAAAGTTGAATTATTAGCTGTTCTCTTTGGTTCATTGTAGCTAAAATTTGAGTAATTTTTTCAATTAAATCTTCTTTTTCTATTTTTTCTTCTACGCTAGAATTACTCAAAAGCTCAATTTGATCACCAATAGGCAACACCATAGCCACATCGTTTAAATTTCTAGCATCTTTGATTTTATTCTCATCTTCGCCCAAAATCTCAGCCAAATACGCATCATCAGGCTCACATTCGTGCTCTAAAAAATATTCATCTATAGCTTCATTTATGCGTTTGACTAAATGCCTATCGCCTCTGCTTAATATATCAAGTCCCCTTAGATAATCAAGCATAGCACCATGCACTCTTTGCCTTGCGTATCCCCAAAAATTGTCATTTTGATCTTTGTCGTAAGTGCGAGAAAGCTTAACCATAGCTGTCGTGCCTACACTGATGAGATCAT
>JAGAZK010000079.1 GCA_017940085.1 Campylobacter sp. | reverse complement strand
TCATCTATAAAATCACACTTTTTTTGAGTAGCCCAACTTACATGAAGCCCTAAATTTTTGCTAAAACTAATAAGTTTTTTTGCGGCTTTTGGGTCATTTATGGCTGGAGTCATACAAGCAATAGCTAAATCAAATTTTTTATCGCTTTTAAAATCATCAAAATCGCTTTTTATGATATTTATTTTATCGCTTACACCTTGAGTTTTGGCATCAAGGGCAAAATTTTCTAGCATTTTTTGTGAGCTATCAATTGCAGTAATTTTAACTGGAAATTTCTTGGCAATCAAAATCTCCAAAACTCCGCTCCCAGCACCAATACTCAAAATTTCGCCACTAAATTTAACACCTTTTTCTTCGCACCAAGAAATAATTTTTTGTTTGTCTTGCATTATGTATTTTTCGCCATATCGTGGATATGTTTTAGATCTCTCGTCCCAGTTCATTTGCATATTATCACACTCCCTGCTTCAAAATAAGCATAAATTTTATCTCCTATCTCAAATCCAAAAAAATCTTGATTTTTTAGTGTTGCACTCAAATTTAATTCAGGTGAATTTAAACAAATTTGAGTGGATTTCTCGCCTTTTTTGATTTTTGAGATTTCACATTTTATGATATTTTGAGATTTTGGTTTGAGTTTTGAGATTTTGATTAAATTTGCTTTTATTGCGGCTATTACGATAGATCCCATAGTAATTTGGAGCCTATCAAAACTATCTTTTGTGATATTTGAAAAAATAGTTATATTTTTATTTATACAAAGCTCCAAATCCACAGAAACTTCATCGCCTCTAATCCCACGAACAAAACAGGTAAATTGATTTTTGGCACTTAGGGAGAATAAATTTATTTTATTTTGACCCAAATCATCATCAAACTGCGACAAAAACTCATTTTGTTTGGCTTCTATTTCTCTAAATTTGCGGATTAATCTTTCGCCTTCTTCGCTGATTTTGCTACCATTTCCTATTTTGATGACAACTGGAGAATTTGCTAGATTATTGATACTATCAATACAATCCCAAGCCGCTTTGTAGCTCATTTTCATAGCTTTTGCGGCTTTGTTTATTGAGCCGTGTTCTTTGATTTTCTCAAGCAATTCAACTTTGCCGTGTCCGAGAAAATTTTTACCATCTTTATCTAGCCAAAGTCTTGATTTTAACATTAAATTTGCCTTTGTTTTGAAAAATTTAACATACAAAAAATAAAATTTAGCTTTATTTATTTGCGATACTATTTTTTAGTTATATACAAAAAAATATAATTATGATATAATCTCGTGAAATTTTAATACAAACTTAAATGGCAAATTTAATGAATAAAAAAATTTATATCAAATTTACTATTATTACTGCACTTTTGCTTATTATGATATTTATATCATTTTTCTTAGGGCATTATGAAATTGAGATAAAAAAGTTGTTTGATTATATATTTTTTGATATAAAAAATGATGAAATTTCTAATTCAATTTTAATTTTAAGCGAGATAAGACTTCCTAGAATTTTAGCGGCTATCTTAATCGGTTCGGCTTTGGCAATTAGTGGGGCATTATTTCAAGGCATTTTTTTAAATCCGCTTGTTAGTCCTAGTGTTTTGGGAGTTTTAAGTGGGGCTAGTTTTGGAGCAAGTTTAGCGATGGTTGCAAAGCTTAGCTTTGTTTTTGTTCAAATTTCAGCTTTTGTTTTTGGGTTTTTGGCTGTATTTTTAGCTCTAATGATTTCTAAAATTTACGGCAAAAACTCAACTGTTTTAATGCTGATTTTGGGCGGAATTATATCATCATCGCTTTTTGGAGCAGGATTATCGTTTTTAAAATACATAGCAGATCCTGAAAATTCTCTCCCTAGCATAGTTTATTGGATGATGGGAAGTTTAGCGTTAGCTAAGCTTGATTTGGTGCTAAAACTGCTTCCTTTTATGATTTTAGCGATAATTGGTATTTGCGTTTTAGCAAGAAGCGTGGATTTACTGAGTTTAGGCGAAGATGATGCTAAAACTCTTGGTTTGAGCGTAGCAAAAATTCGTTTTGTTTTGATAGTACTAGCAACATTTTTGAGTGCAAGTGCCGTG
>JAGAZK010000078.1 GCA_017940085.1 Campylobacter sp. | reverse complement strand
TCTTCATAAAACTCGAAAACAATCTTTTTTGGATCTATTTTATATTCTTCAATCAAGCTAAAAAGCTCTCTTTGAAAATGCGGATTTCTGATACTCACAGCTGAAATTTCAATAAAAATTTGGCTATTAATTTTATTAAATGAGCTAAAAAACTCGCAAATTGACTATATTCAAGGCTTTTTAGTATCAAAACCAACAACATTGGAGAATCTATGAAATACGGAGAAAAAATTATAAAAAAATTTGATCCCCAAAAAGATCTTGAGATTTGGGAAAATACGGCTGAAAATGATTATGCTATTTATATAACTTTGCCCGAATTTGTTTGTTTTTGCCCAAGATCTGGCTATCCAGATTTAGCCACAATTTTCATAGCTTATGTGCCAAATAAATTTGTAATAGAACTAAAAGCGATCAAGCTTTATATAAATAGCTTTTTAAACCGCAAAATTAGCCATGAAAGTGCTGTAAATGAAATTTATTCCATACTTTATGACAAGCTAAAACCAAAATATTTGCGAGTTACAGGAGATTTTAATCCAAGAGGCAATGTCCATACAGTAGTAGAAATTGACAGCAATATTGCAAACAAACAAAACTACGATACAAAATTTATTAAACCAGCCCAAATTCGCAATTTTGAGAGATAAAATGATAAAAGCAGAGTTAATTGAACATATTTTTAAAGCAGCTGGTATTTCAAGATGGAATGATTATCCAAAAATGGTTGATTTGCTCGAGCTTGACAAACAAGCCCACAAAGCCATAATTGCATATCTAATCGCCAAATTTGAAGATGATGTAGATATGAAATATATCGTTGAAGCTTGCATATTTGATTTTTTAAGCAGAGTTGTAGTAACTGATATTCGCCCAAATGTTTATCATGAGATATTAAAAAACAAAAAAGATGAGATGAATAAATGGGTTTTAGCTAAGCTTGAGCCGATGATTGATGATATAGAAAATGGTGAGTTTTTAAGTCGTTTTAAAATATATCAAAATGACAAAATGCACGAAAAAGAGCAACTCATAGTAAAAGCTGCGAGTTATTTAGCGACAAAATGGGAATTTAGCATAGTTTATCAAAGTAGCAAATTTTTAAATGATATTGATGAGCTTAAAAGCAAAGTTGATGAAGAGATCGAAGATTATTACGAATTAATCGGTGTTCGCAAAATCGCAATGAACCAAAAACTCGCTAAAATCGTGGATTTAAGTGGAAGACTTAGATTTCAAAGGCGTTGGGCTCAAACTCAAAGAATCCCGCCAACAAATGTCTTAGGACATATGCTAGTTGTGGCGATTTTTGGATATTTTTATTCTTTGGCGGTAAAAGCTTGTGATAAAAGGCTTGAGAACAATTTTTATTGTGCTTTGTTTCATGATTTGCCAGAAAGTCTCACTAGAGATATTATAAGCCCGGTAAAATATGGCGTAAATGGTCTTGATGAGATTATTAGCGAATATGAAATGCGTTTGATTGATGAAAATATACTTCCACTAATCCCACAAAGTTATAGAAGCGAATTTGCTTATATTTTAGGGATTAAAGAAGAGCCAAATTTAGACAAAACAATCTACAAAAAAAATGAATTTGAAAATAGGATTTTAAACTCACAAAACAAAGCAATTTCATTTGAAGGTAGTTTAGGGGCTAAAAATGAAGATAAATTTAGCCCAATTGATGGCAAAGCACTCAAATATTGCGATAAATTGGCAGCTTTTGTGGAAGCTGGGCTTTCTATAAGTTATGGTGTGAAAAATACAGAGTTAATAAATGGTTTATTGGGAATGGATAAATTTTTTGAAAATCAGCCTTGTGTTGAAAGCGTGGATTTTGCGAAAATTTGTGCTGATATAAAAGAATATTTTGGATTAGATAAAACCCTTCCCCAGATGACTGCGGCACAAACCAGTTAAAAGTGCTCTGCTATGTTCCCATCCTGAAGCGGTGCTTTCAAAAAGCCTTGCACAGGTCTAAGGAAAGGCGAGTGAGATTGTATCAAAAAATACTTAAATTAGGATTATAGATGAACTTCAAATTTCGTTTTTTCTCGCTATTTAGAGAGATTTTTATAAGTCATCACAGATCTTTAGAATTTAGAGCAAGAATTCTCGCTGCTATGATTTGTGTCAAAAAAACAATCACAAATGATGATTACAACACAATCAAAGAAATTGCTATTGAAATTTATGGCAAAGACGCCAAAAGAATTGGCGTTTTGGTTCAGATAGTAAAAGAATATATCGATAAAATCAAAGTCCAAAAGCTATATAATATCGATGATTTTCTCAAACAAATAGACACAGAATTGCAAAAAGTCCCACGATACACCAAAAAAATCGACTTTTCGCATTTACGCCGTTTGATGATAAATAGCGATGAAGAAGATGGGCTGATTCAGCAAAGAGTTTATGAGTATATGATAAGCGAAGTCAAAATTTATGGCTAAGAGCTTTTAGCTTTTGTGTTCTTTTAAATGAGCTCACTTGTGCTTTCATTGTTGGACGCTCTAAGTATATCTTAAATGAGTGCATTTCGCGCACCTAAATTTATCTCAAAATTCTTGCTTTTCAAGACTACGGCACTTTGCTTTATTTATTTTACTGTTAAATTTAATTGAATTTAGAGTAAATTTATGTTTTATTTATAAGTTTTGATTTTTTTTTCATAGTTTATTAGAATAAATTCAGTAAAGTATAGATTAAAATTACGGAGTTGAGAAAAAAATGAAAAACGGCATAAATGATAAGGAAGTAAATTTGGAAAACACAAATAAGCATACAAAAATGCAAAAACTTTTTTCAAGTAAGTTATTTCAAGTTTTATTTTTTATATTTTTATCTTTGCTTATATTTGATAGTTTTCAAATTTTGTTTTCTAGCATTGAAAGTATGTTTTATATAACTGATTTTGCTGACTATCAAAACAGGATTGGCAAGGTTGCTGTTGCAAATGGATATAAACCAAATATTTTATTTTCTTGCTATGAATATTTTAGCCCTATTGTGTTAAATATAGCTGAAGAAAGAGAAAAATCTGGTATCAATCCAAATATTTTTGGTCTTGTAGGGCTTTTTTTTATTTTAACCGCATTGTTATTAATTATTTTGTTATTATCTAGCACAATTATTGTATTTAAACAAACTAAAAATTTTATATTAAAAAATACAAATTTTGGATTTTCATTTTATATTTTATTATTCATCTGTATTTATTCTATTTGCCTTACGATAGTAATAAATATAAATTTGACACCAATCGGTCATCGCTTTGCTATTAAAGATTTTAGCATATATAAAATGCTTATTTGCATTATTATCGCTTTAATCTCAACATTTGCTTTTAAAAAATTAATAAACTTCACTTTAAAGGATAAAAAATGAGTTACTCTGACATATGCAGCAATCTTACGCCAAGCCAACAAGAATTTGTAAATTTAAATTTACGAAAGCGAGTAATTTAATATAAAATTATAGTTTTATTATTGTTTTTTTTTTTTTAATATAAATTCAGCTAAAAGCTGATAAAATTGCGGAGTTGAGAAATAAAAGGGAAGTAAATTTGAAAAATATTACAACTATTATATTGATTTTGGTAGCTGGATTGATACTTTATATAATCTTAACTTCGCCATTTTTAAATCCATCTCATAAGCTTTATGAATATACAACTATTGTTAAAAACGATAAAATGATGATTTTAGATACAAATATTACTGTTAGTAAAGGCGATTTGTTCGTATCTGATGAAAAATATTTTGATTTTGATTTGATTTGTTTAAAAGACGATAAAACAAAATGTAAAAACGATAAAATAGTAATAAGTGTAGAAATAGCACCGCTAAACAAAAAGCAAAATGAGTGGAAATATTTCAAAGGTAGCGATACAAGTTTATACCACGAAAACGCAAGAATATTAAATGCTGATAAATTTAGCATTATTGCAGATCTTTCCAAATATAATTTTTCAAATAAAATGCACGAAAGTTTTAAAAAAATTGCAAGAGTTGAGCTATCAAAAGGCAAATATAATATGAAAGTAAATTTACTTGAATATAAAAGAACTGATACTTCAATAATATATTTAAAAATCAACGAAAAATGGAAAAAACAATTACTAACATTTTAATTTAAAGGATAAATTATGGCAACATATACACTTACTATAAATATAGAAGCAGCTTTGACAGCACACATAGGAGATAGTGGCAATACTAGTATTTCACCAGCTGGACATATGTGGTATAGTGTGCAAAAAGACAATGAAAAACCAAAAGAATTTGGTTTCGCTTCTGTTAGCGGTAAGCCATTTGATAGTGGCAGAATTGCAACAAATGATGGACAAGCTTATGTCGGAAATCCAGCGTATTCTAGGACTATTGAAATTAGTGAAGAACAATATAATAAACTATTAAACCCACCAAGTGGTTTTAATACTGATAAATACGATGTTGTAGCTAATAATTGCATTAGTTTTACTTGGGAAGCTTTGAAAAATGTTGGTTTTGAAACCAGTGATTTTAAAGGTGCTTTTTATCCAGAACAAAATTCTAAATATATTGATGAATTATTTGATAATCCAAGCAAATTTAAAGACAATGCAGAAAATCAGTATAATAAATATCCAACTTCAATCAATGAATTAGGAAAAACTCCACCAAATAATTATCCAGCACAAATTTTAGATAGCATTAAGGTGGCTATAATAGCAGAAGTTGGGCTTGGTATTTATGGTTGGGAAAAAATGTTTGATTTTTTAGGTAATGAACTTAATAATTTCCTAGATAAAATCACTCCACAATGGATAAAAGATATTATCGCTCAGCTTTACGACCCAATCGCTCTTGATTTAGACGGTGATGGCAAAATTTCTATAATTTCAGCAAATGACGGCTCGGTTTATTTCGATCATGATTGCGATGGTGTGGCATTTAGAAGCTCTTGGGTTTCTAGCAATGATGGAGTTTTAGTATTTGATAGAAATTTAAACGGAAAAATCGATAACGGAAGCGAATTATTTGGAAATTTCACACCTAAAAATAATGGAGAATTTGCAACAGACGGCTTTAACGCACTTTCAGACTTTGACACAAATTCTGACGGCATTATTTCAAATTTAGATGATAAATTCAAAGATTTACGAATTTGGCAAGATTTAAATTCTGACGGCATAAGTCAAGAAAACGAATTAAAATCTCTAAGCGAACTAGAAATTGAGAGCATAAATTTAAACAATTTTACAAATTTAAATTTATTTGTTGCATAAATTTGTAATAGTAAATTTAAATTTGTAAAAATTTTTAAGGGTTAGTATTTTGGAAATTATAATAAATATAGGTTTGATTTTATTTTTTATCGGTTTTATTTTGATAGCGATAGGAACCTCTGTGTATGGTATCGGTGAAAATTATATGAAAGAAAATAATATAAATTATGCAGAGTGGTTTTTAAATCCAAAACACATTTTACAATGCAATTCGCTTAACAATAATGAACCAAGAAAACTAAAATTTAAAGAACCAAAAAATGCTCACAAAATCTATAATTTTTTTGAATTTATAATCTATTATAGCATTGCAATTCCGCATTTTATTATGTTTATTGGAATTGTTTTATTTTGTATTGGAAAATTGATAAAAATTTTATTTTAAGGAGTAGATTATGAATAATAATCAAACAGACAGACTTGAAACTATATCAAATATTATTCAAGCTGGATCATTTTTTATTCCCGGTGCAAACGCAGGTAGGCTAGGCAAACCAATTTATCAAATATTAGCTAGTCCAATTGGCATAACTGGTAGTATGGCAAATTTGATAGATAAGGGTTCAAATAATACGCTAACAAAAAATGATATTTTTGATGTAATCCAAGACGCAGTTACTGTCGCTGGTGCCGGTGCGTATCTTTTAGCTGGTGCAACTCCATTCGCACTTTTTGCTGCACCTATAATAGGTATTATAAATTATCTTGACCGCAACAATTGGGATATAGACGCAACACTATCTGATTTAAACGAAAAAACCGCTGGAATATCAGACCAAGTTTTAGATTTCTATGGAAATTATGATGATGTTTTGGATTATTATTCGAATACTCCGCTTTCGCAAATTTTTGATGATACACTAGATTATTTCAGTGCTTGGGGTAATTTACTTGGCGATATTGCGAATGACTTTTTAGACTTCATCACTCCACAATGGATAAAAGATATTATCGCTCAGCTTTACGACCCAATCGCACTTGATTTAGATGGAGACGGAGCGATTTCTTTGATTGCAGATAAAGACGGTTCTGTATATTTTGATCACGACTGCGACGGAGTGGCTTTCCGTTCGGCTTGGGTATCTCCAAATGACGGAATTTTAGTATTTGATAGAAATTCAAACGGCTTAATTGATAATGGAAGCGAATTATTTGGAAATTTCACACCTAAATTTGACGGAAATTTAGCCACTGACGGCTTTAACGCACTTTCTAGTTTTGACACTAACAATGACGGAATTATCGACATAAACGACACAGAATTTTCAAATTTAAAAATCTGGCAAGATTTAAATTCAGACGGAATTTCACAAGAAAACGAATTAAAATCTCTAAGCGAACTTGGCATTGAAAGCTTAAATTTAAACGCTACAAATTCAAATATAAATCTCGGCAACGGCAACACACAAATCTCACAATCAAGCTATACAAAATTTGACGGCACTTCAAATTTAATCGCTGATTTAAATTTCAATGTCGATACGATAAATCGCAAATTTAGCGATGAAATAAATCTAACCCAAACTGACCTTGCAAGAGCAAATGTCAAAGGCACAGGATTTTTAAGAGATTTAAGAATAGCAGCAGCTATAAACGAAGAACTCGCAAATTTACTTGAAACTTACTCAGTCGCCACAACCAAACAAGAACAAATAAATTTGCTTAGCGAGATTATATCAAGCTGGGCTGAAACTAACCAAAATTTCAGTATAGATTTCACACTCTCAAAAGCCACTGAAACTAATAGCGAAAGCGGCAGAATTACTCGCTTAACTCCAAATCAATACAATGCTTATCAAAGCTTTTCAATCACAAATGAAATGCAAAGCAAATTTGATAATATAAAAGATAAACTTGCCATAATAAATTCTTTCACAGGTCGCACAAATACTGAGTTTTTCATCACTTCACAAGCTGATTTAGATAGCATTATCAATCAAACAAATTCCACCTACGATGAAATATCAAATTATATTTATAAATCTCTTTTAACTCAAACAAGATTAAAAGAATATCTAAATTTAATCTCGCTTGATATTTCTGAAAATTTAGACGAAAATGGCAATGCAAGTTTTAAATTTAATCTAAACTACGAAGCTGTGATAAATAAATTTAATGAAATAAACGCAACCAATCCACAAAAAGCTTTTATTGATTTGGCTGAATTTATTGATTTATATAAAGATAAAAGCACTCTAAGCAGTTTGATGACAACTTTAAGCCAATTTGCAAATTTAGCCAAAGAAAATGGGCAAATAATAAATTATTTAAAATCTATAAGCGATGAAATCTTACAAGCACACAAAGATTTGTTTATTGATATTATCACAAACAACAAAAATATCGCTGAATTAATTATTAGCAAATCAAACACCATAAAAGCAAACAAATCTAGCCTTTTAATAGCCACAGATACAGATGATACAATTTATAGCTCAGGATATGGAGATGTGATATATAGCGACAAAGGCGATGATTTGATTTATTGTTATGGTGGAGACAATATCATTTACACTCAAGATGGCAATGATAGAGTATTTGCTGGAAATGGAAATGACATCTTAATCGGTGGGCTTGGAAATGATAATCTTTGTGGTGATAATGGCAATGACACATATATATTTAATCTCGGAGATGGCAAAGATACTATTTATGATAGTAATGGCTTTGATACGCTTCAATTTGGACAAGGCATAAATAAAGAAGATCTTCTAATCTCCAAAAACTCAACTAGTTTATTTATTAAATTTAAAAACTCTCCAAATGATAGTATTGGTATAAGCTATGCTATTAAAGATGATAAATTTAGTATCAATGTGATAGAAAATTTCATTTTTGCAAACGGAGATAGATTAAATTTAAATGATATTAAAAACCTAATTCTCTCAAATCCACAAGAAAAAATAATTCAAGGCTTTTATGACCAAACCAACACAATCACAGGCAATGATTTGGATAATACACTTAGTAGTGGAAATCAAGGCGATATTATTTATGCTGGAGCTGGAAATGACTGGGTTTATGGTGGATTTGGGCAAGATATTTTATATGGTGAGAGCGGAGATGATAATATATGCTCATACCAAAACAATGACATTTTAATTGGTGGAAAAGGCAATGATAATCTTAGAGGTCATTTAGGAGATGATATTTATATATTCAACAAAGGCGATGGATTAGACACTATATCTGAGTTTGAAGGCAATGATACAATCAAATTTGGCTCAAATATTCAAGCAAATGAGATTAAATTTACTCAAAATCGAAACAATCTAATCATCAAATACTCAGACCAAGACCAAATCACAATTACAAATTATTTTTTAGGTCGCACTAGAAATGGCGATTATGTAGTTGAAAACTTCTCTCTTGAAGACGGAAGTATTTTAACAAGCGATCAAATCAATAAAATTATCCAAGATTTTTATGCTCTAAATACTCAAAACAATTCTGAATTTGACGGCTTTTCATTTAGTGATATACAAAATAATTCAAATTTGCAGGTGTATGGGTAAAATCACTTAGATTTATGGGTGAATTTACTTTACTCCAAATGCACTAAATCTATTTGAAGCTAAGCAATATGCACTTTTGCATTTTGAAATCAAATACGAATTAATTATTTTGCCGTCTTTTATATGGTCGTTTTTGCGAGATAAATTTAAATATCCAAGAATGTTTTTTCCGCCACTATTGTGCAAAAAGATCAAATTTTGGCTATCTATTATCTGCAAAACTACACCAATATGCGTGATTTCATGGGTCTTTTTAAATTTAGTTTCTTTTGTGGTATTTGAAAAAAACACCAAATCGCCTTTTTGCGGAGAGTTAGATTTGAGCCGATTTTGAGCTTGAAACAAATTATAAATTGCTTGGGATTTTCTTTTGCTCGTAAAATATTTATTTAAAGTCGTAGGATTAAAATAAATTTGATTGTTTTTCGCATTTATTGCACTTATTAGGGCTGAGCAGTCTTTTGAGCGAGTATTGATAAAGCTTTCTAGTTCAATATCGCCTTTATTGCTTTGTTTTTTATAAGCGGTTTTTTGCGGAGTTTGTGGGGCTTTGTTTGAGCAACCTTGATGAAAAAAAGCAGTCGAAACCACCATAAAACAAGCAAAAACAAATGTAAATTTAGAGTTCATAAATAACCTTTTTGTGTATTTTATCAAGTTTGTATTAAAACTAAGCAATATTTTTGTATAATCAACCCTTACTAAATCCAAAAGGTCGTAAATGTATTATTTAGAAGTAGAGGGTGAGAAAAATTTAAGCGGTAGTGTGTATATCAATGGTGCTAAAAACGCAGCTTTGCCGATAATTGCTTTAAGCATTTTAGCCAAAAACGATCTCAAAATACAAAATTTGCCAGATGTTGCAGATATTCATACTCTTATCAAACTTCTTGTAAATTTAGGCTCAGACGCTAATTTCAAAGGTCATACTCTTGATATTAACACACAAAACATAAACTCCACAAAAGCTACTTATGACATAGTGCGAAAAATGCGAGCGAGTATTTTAGTTTTGGGTCCGCTTTTAGCTAGATTTAAACAATGTGCCGTGAGTTTGCCAGGAGGCTGTGCGATAGGAGCTAGACCTATAGATTTGCATTTAAACGCACTTGAAAAAATGGGAGCAGATATTGAGATAAAAGAAGGCTATGTCGTAGCCACAGCTCCAAACGGGCTAAAAGGAGCTGATATTATTTTTGACAAAATCACAGTTACAGGCACAGAAAATATCGTAATGGCAGCAGCTCTTGCCAAAGGCAAAACAAAAATTATAAATGCCGCAAAAGAACCAGAAGTAGTGCAAATTTGCGAAATACTAAGGGATAGTGGCGTAGAAATAAGTGGAATTGGCACGAGTGAGATTGAGATTGTCGGCACAGACGGCGAATGTCTTGAAATGCCACAAATAAGCGTAATCCCTGATAGAATCGAAGCCGGGACTTATTTGTGTGTAGGTGCGATTACTGGAAGTGTAATTAGTGTCCATAACACAAATCCTAAGCATTTAAAAGCAGTTTTGGACAAACTCGGCGATATGGGAGTAAATTTTGAGATTAGTGAAGATATTATCAAAGTTTTGCCACCAAAAATTCTAAGTCCTTGCGATATTATTACGACTGAATTTCCGGGATTTCCTACAGATATGCAAGCCCAATTTATGGCGTTAGCTTGTGTGGCAGACGGTGTTAGCACGATAGATGAGAGACTTTTTGAAAATCGTTTTATGCATGCAAGTGAGCTATCTAGAATGGGAGCAGATATTAAATTAAACGGACATCTTGCCACCATAACTGGCGGTGAATTAAAAGCAGCAGATGTAATGGCGACTGATCTTAGAGCTAGTTCGGCTCTTGTTTTAGCAGCTCTTGTGGCAAGCGGAAGAAGCAAAATTCATAGAATTTATCACCTAGATCGTGGTTATGAAAATCTTGAGGGCAAACTTTCAAATTTGGGTGCAAATATTAAAAGGTTGAGCGAACAATGCTAGTAAATGAAGTTTTTGAGAGTATTTTGGGTCTAAATTTAAATCATAAAACAGAATTTGTAGGATTAAATTTAGCATTAAAACGAGTTTTGGCAAATGATATAAAAGCTACAAAAGACCTTCCTGCTTATGATAATTCAGCACTTGATGGATATGCTTTTTGTTATGATGATAAAGATTTGGCCCTTAAAATAAAGGGTGAAATTTTTGCTGGAGATAAAAATCATTATGAAATAAGCAAGGGTGAGTGCTACAAAATAATGACTGGAGCTATATTTCCAAAAGGTGCCGATAGTGTTTTGAGAATAGAAGAATCCACGCTAGATAATAATGGAAATTTGATTATTCCGTCAAATATTACCCCAAAAGATGGCAAAAAACTAAAAGGCGAAGAGATTAAAACTGGTGATATTATTCTCAAAAAAGGCGATATTTTGGACGCTGCTAAGATTATGCTTTTGGCTTCACAAGGTATTTGTTTTGTAGAAGTGTTTTGCAAACCAAAAATTGCTGTATTTGGCACTGGAAATGAGCTAAAAGAACCTTGGGAAAATTGCGATGAGAGAGAAATTTACAATGCAAATTCGTTTGGTATAGTCGCACTTTTGGCACAAAATGGCTTTGATAGTGAGTATAAAGGCACGATAAAAGACGAAAAAAACGCTATTTTAAGTGAAATAAATTCGCACAAAGATTATGATTTGATTATTACAAGTGGCGGAGCGAGTAAAGGCGAAGCCGATTTTATGCAAGAGATTTTATTAGAGCTTGGATTTAGAGAAATTTTCTCAAAAATAAATCTCCGTCCAGCAGGCCCAAGTAAGCTTTATGAAAAAGATGGCAAATTTGTATCAATTTTGCCCGGGAATCCAATGTCTTGCTTCGTGGGGTGCTTTTTTTCTGTTTTGCCTTTGGTAAAAAAAATGAGCGGTTTTAATGAGTGTTTGCCAAATAAAACAAAATGCGAACTCAAATCAAGTATTAAATTTAAATCAACTCGTGCAAATATCGTGCTTGGCACACTCAAAAACGGAGAATTTATCGTATTTAATAATGGCGAGTATAGTCCAGCTATGATTAATCCACTTGCAATTTCAGGTGCATTTTATCTCTCAAATATCGGTGAGAGCGAGATTGAAAGCGGATCACTAATCGAAGTATTTGAATTTGACAAATGAAAGCAAAAATGATAAAATGCCCACTCTTTTTTCGTTGCGGGAATAGCTCAGTGGTAGAGCGCGACCTTGCCATGGTCGATGTCGCGAGTTCGACTCTCGTTTCCCGCTCCATTTTTTTGTTTATTTTGAGTGTAAATTTGCTTTTTGGAGCAAATTTAGGCGAACTTACCAAAGAGCAAATCAAAAAACAAATCCCTACAATTAAAATCCAAAGTCTAATTTTAAATGAGCCAGATTCTTTGCCGAGCGGTTTTAATGAATACAAACTCCAATCTGTGGATATTCAAAAAATCAACAAAAATCAAGGCACAATAAAAGCCATTTACAAAACAAACACAAATTCTCTCAAAAATATATTTATTCGTTTTGATATAAAAGCACAAATCGGTGTTTATGTCGCCAAAAATGAGATTCCAAGAAATCATGAATTAAATTTAAATGATTATTTTTTTAAAATGGTTGATATTTCGCAATACGACCCAGATATGATTTTGTCGCTCCAATATGGTCTCATTACTAAAGTTAAAATCAAAAAAGATGATATTTTAAAACAAAGACAATTCAAAATCAAAAATGATGTCTTAAAAGGCGATCAAGTAGTTTTGATCGTCCAAGATGGCGGTTTAAATGCTCAAATTTTAGCCACAGCCACACAAAATGGCAAAATCGGCGATACAATAAATTTTAAAACAGAAAACCAAAATATAAAAGCAACTTTGATTTCAAAAGACAAAGCAGTAGTAAGGTAGAATTATGAAATGTATTTATCCAGGGACTTTTGATCCCATTACAAATGGTCATGTAGATGTAATTGAAAGAGCTTTGAAAGTTTTTGATGAAGTTATAGTAGCAATTGCTCTAAATGAGAGCAAAACTCCGTATTTTTCGCTTGAAAAGAGAATAAATTTAGCCCAAAATGCATTATCAAATTTAAAAGGCGTGAGAGTTGTAGGATTTGATAATCTTTTAGTTGATTTTGCTAAAGAACAAGGCGTGAATACGATAGTTAGAGGTCTTAGAGCTGTGAGCGATTTTGAATACGAGCTTCAAATGGGTTATGCAAATGCTTCCCAATGGAACGATCTTGAGACGATTTATTTTATGCCAAGTCTCAAAAATGCCTTTATTTCAAGCTCTATTGTCAGATCTATTCTCAAACACGGTGGAGATATTTCAAAATTAGTCCCAAGCAGTATTTTGCGAAGTATAAAGGAATAAATTTGCTAGTATATTTTGAAGGAATAGACGGAGTTGGCAAAAGCACTCAAATCGAGCTTTTAAAACAAGATAATCCAAATTTAATCATTACAAAAGAGCCAGGTGGGACAAATTTAGGCGAGAAATTAAGAGATATTTTATTAAATGAGCGAAATTTACACGAACAAATTTCCAAAAGAGCTGAAATTTTGCTATTTTTAGCTGATAGGGCTGAACATTTTGCTCAAATTATACAGCCAAATTTAGATAAAATCGTCATTAGCGATCGTGGATTTATTTCAGGAATATCTTATGCGCTTGCAAATAGCGATAAATTTGATTTAAATGAGCTTATAAATTTAAATAAATTTGCTTTAAATGATTATTTAGGAGACAAATTTGTATTTTTTAAAGCAGATGAAAATCTTATCTTAAAAAGGCTCAAAAATCGCAACACAAACGATGAAATTGAAAATCGCGGTATAAAATATCTCGTAAAAGTGCAAGAATTTATGGAAAAAATATTATTAAATTTAAATTGCGATTATTTGCAAATAGATGCCGCTTTGCAAAAAGAAGAAATTTTTAAGCAAATTAGAAAATT
>JAGAZK010000077.1 GCA_017940085.1 Campylobacter sp. | reverse complement strand
TTTATAAATAAAATCAAATTTGATTGATTCAAAAAGCATTTAATCCCCTTATTTAATGATATTTCAAGGATTTATTAGTATAATACACGGCGTTAAATTTAAGCCAAATTTATCAAATAAGGAAATTTATGATAACTGCACTTCGGGGTATGAAAGATATTTTTGATTCTGAAGCTAAAATTTACAAATTTATTATTGATACTTGTCAGCAAATTGCTCAAAATTATGGCTATGAATTGTGCGAAACTCCAAAATTAGAGCAAACTCCATTATTTCGCAGAAGTGTGGGAGAAAGTAGCGATATAGTCGGCAAAGAAATGTATGAGTTTAATGACAAAGGTGGAAATAGCGTTTGTCTTAGACCAGAAGGCACAGCTGGGGTAGTTAGGGCATTTATTGAGCATAAATTTGATCGCACTGGTGGAGTTAAAAAATTTTATTATTATGGCAGTATGTTTAGATACGAAAGACCACAAAAAGGTAGATTAAGAGAGTTTCATCAATTTGGCGTAGAGTGTTTTGGTCAGCCAAGTGTTTATGAAGATGCCACTCTTATTATTATGCTTAGTGAGATTTTAAAAGCTTTGGGTATTAAGGCGATACTCAAAATAAATTCACTCGGCGATAAAGAAAGTATGAGCGAATATAGAGCAAATTTAATTAAATTTGTCTCATCTTATGAAAACAAACTTTGCGATGATTGCCAAAGACGCCTAAAAACAAATCCGATTCGTATATTAGACTGCAAAAATGATGATTGTCAAAAGATTTTGCAAAATGCACCGACAATATTGGAAAGTCTAAATCAAATTTGCTCAAATGAGTTTGAAACTCTCAAAAATTTGCTTAGCAAAGCAAATATCGCTTATGAAGTTGATTGTAAGCTTGTGAGAGGACTTGATTATTATACAAAAACTGCATTTGAGTTTATTAGTGATGAAATCGGAGCCAAATCAGCAGTCGCTGGTGGCGGCAGATATGATAGCTTGGTTGAAATGCTAGGTGGCAAACCGACTTTTGGAGTTGGTTGGGCTATGGGGATTGAAAGAATTATGGAAATTATTAAAAATAAGCAAATTTTATCTCCAAGAAATGGCATTTATATGTGTGTTTTGGACGAAAAATATCTCAAAAATTTGTATTTTTTGGGTTTAAATTTACGCAAAACCCACAAAGTTGAAATTTCTTATGAAGCCAAAAGCCCAAATAAGCATTTAAATATCGCTGATAAAAATGGAGCTAAAATTTTCTTGTGTATCGGCGAGAACGAAGCCAAAAACAATGAAATTTGGTATAAAAATCTAGAAAATAAAGAAGAAAAAAGAATAAAAATCGATCATCTAAAGGACGAATTATGACACAAGATTATGGTCTTGGCATTTGGGGAGACTCAAATTTTATTATTGAAAATGGCAAAGTATGCCTAAATACTCAATCCAAACCAGCCATAATTGATTTAGTTGAAAATATTAGATCTCAAGGATACAGAGGTCCATTATTGCTTCGTTTTCCACATTTAATCCAAAAACAAATTGAAAGCTTATATTCAAGCTTCAAACAAGCTAGAGATGAGATTGATTATGGCGGTTCTTTTAATGCAGTTTATCCACTTAAAGTCAATCAATATCCTGGATTTGTAAAAAATTTAACTGAGCTTGGAGAGCCGTATAATTATGGGCTAGAAGCTGGAAGCAAGGCTGAGCTTTTACTTGCTATGGTTTATGTCAAACTTGGCTCACCAATTACTGTAAATGGATTTAAGGATAGAGAGCTTATAAATATGGGCTTTATAGCTTCTGAAATGGGGCATAATATTACCATTACTATCGAAGGACTTGATGAATTAGAATCCATAATCCACACAGCAAAAGAAAGATTCGCCCCCAAACCAAATATTGGACTAAGAATTCGTTTGCATAGCGTAGGAAGTGGTATTTGGGCAAAAAGTGGCGGGATAAATTCCAAATTTGGACTTACCGCAACTGAATTAATTGAAGCTGTTCATTTGCTCAAACAAAGTAATTTGATTGAATATTTTACTATGATACATTTTCATATTGGTAGCCAAATTAGCGAAATAAATTCTCTCAAAAAAGCCCTAAATGAAGCTGGAAATATTTATGCAGAACTCCGCAAAATGGGTGCAAAAAATTTAAAAGCTATAAATTTAGGCGGAGGACTTGCGATTGAATACTCTCAATTTAAAGGTCATCAAGACAGAAATTACACTCTTAAAGAATATGCAAATGATGTTGTATTCGTGCTTCAAGGCATTTCTAAACAAAAAAACGAGCCAGAGCCTGATATTTTTGTAGAAAGCGGTCGTTATATTTCAGCAAGTCATGCTGTTTTGGTAGCTCCCGTGTTAGAATTATTTTCTCAAGAATACACAGAATCAAAACTAAATTTAAAAGACCAAAATCCACCTTTAGTGAGTGAGCTTTATGATTTGTATAAAAGTATCAAGTCAAGCACAGCTATTGAATATCTACACGACGCAATTAGTCATTTAGACAGCATTTTGACACTTTTTGACTTGGGTTATGTAGATTTGCAAGATAGATCAAATTCAGAAATTTTGGCACATTTAATTGTTAAAAAAGCTATATTTTTACTCGGCAACAGCGAATATTCGGATCTTTTAAAAATACAAAGCGAAATTCAAGAAAGATATTTAGTAAATTTTTCAATCTTTCAATCTTTGCCTGATTTTTGGGGCATTAAACAAAATTTTCCTATAATGCCACTTCACAAATTAGACCAAAGACCAACTCTATCTGCTTCTATTTGGGATATTACCTGTGATAGCGATGGAGAAATTAGTTTTGATGCGACTAAAAATCCTTTATTTTTGCATGATGTAGATGTAGAAAAAGAGCCTTATTTTTTGGGATTTTTCTTAGTGGGAGCTTATCAAGAAGTGCTTGGAATGAAGCACAATCTTTTTACTCACCCTACAGAAGCTACTATTAAAATTAGCAATGATGGTAAATTTGAAATCACAAATATTTTAGAATCTCAGACGATTTTGGATATTTTAGATGATTTGGATTACAATATAGTTGAGATTAGAGATATGCTTGCTGAGCGGATAGAAAACTCAGTTTTAGTTGATGAAAAACAAAAAAAACATATCTTAGGCGAACTTTATTTGTTCTTAAATGATAATGGATATTTAAAGACAGTGCGATGATTTGGCAAACAATAAAACAAGATTTATCTCAACCAAAACTCCAAGATCCAGCTTATAGGTCTAAATTTGAGCTTATTTTTAATTATCCGGGCGTTTGGGCTTTGGTAAATTATCGTTTTGCTCATATTTTGTGGAATAAAGGCTTTTTTAGATTATCTAGAATAATTTCTGGATTTAGCAATTTTTTAACCAGAGTTGATATTCACCCAGCTGCAAAAATAGGCAAAAGAGTTTTTATAGATCATGCTACTGGTGTTGTGATTGGCGAAACTGCGGAAATTGGCGATGATTGCTTGATTTATCAAGGTGTTACTTTAGGTGGAGTAAGCTTAGAAAAAGGCAAACGCCACCCAACTTTAAAAAATGGCGTAGTTGTCGGGGCTGGAGCCAAAGTTTTGGGCAATATCACAATAGGAGAAAATTCTAAAATAGGGTCAAATTCTGTTGTGGTTAAAAGCATACCAGCTAATTGCACAGCAGTTGGAGTTCCTGCTAGGATTTTGGGCACTTGCGAAAAAGATCCATTTGCTCATGACAAAATCCCAGATATTTCTCAAGAGCTTATTAAATATCTAATCAAACGCATTGAGATACTAGAAAATACGCTTTGCAAAGAAAATTTAGAAATCAATAAACAAGACAAAGCATTAGATGAAAAATATGAATCGTATTTAAATTCACTAAAAAATTAAGGAGAAAAGATGAAATTATCAAATCGCATAGGCAAACTTTCCCAAAGCCTAACAATCGCAATCAGCTCAAAAGCTAAAGAAATGAAAATTAGCGGGCTTGATGTAGCTGTTTTTAGTGCTGGTGAGCCTGATTTTGATACGCCAGAGATTGCTAAAAATGCAGTAATCAAAGCTATGCAAAAAGGTTGTGGCAAATATACAGCAGTGCCAGGGACAAATGAGATTTTAAATGCTGTTGTCTCAAAACTCAAAAGAGAAAATAATTTAGACTATAAACCAAGTCAAATTATCACAAATGTAGGTGCAAAACATTCCTTATTTAATGTTTTTGAGTGTATTATAGACCATGACGATGAAGTAATAATCCCAGCTCCTTATTGGGTAACTTATCCTGAAATTGTCAAATTTTGTGGCGGAAAGCCAGTTGTGATAAATACAAACTCACAAAACAAATATAAAATCACAAGCGATGAATTAAAATCAGCTATCACTCCACGCACAAAAGCTTTAGTTCTTTGTAGCCCAAGCAATCCAAGCGGTGCAGTTTATGATAAAAACGAGCTTGAAAGCATTGCAAATGTGCTAAAAGATACAGAGATTATTGTAATTGCAGATGAAATTTATGAAAAAATTATTTTTGACAAAAAATTTGTCGCAGCTGCAAGTATTAGCGAAGATATGTTTAAACGCACAATTACAATCAATGGACTTAGTAAATGTGGTGCAATGACTGGGTGGAGATTTGGATATGCAGCTACTTCAAATGACGAACTCGCAAGTGCTATGAAAAAACTCCAAAGCCAAAGCACAAGCAATATTGCAAGTATAGTTCAAGCAGGTGCTTTGCCTGTGTTAATGGGTGAATGCGATGATTATATAGAAATGATGAGAAAAGAATTCCAACTTCGCCGAGATTGGGCAGTCGATGCGATAAATGCGATTGATGGGTTAAGTGTAGTCAAACCAGATGGAGCGTTTTATTTATTTGTGGATTGCTCTAAAATTGAACAAGATAGTATGAAATTTTGTATGAATTTATTAGAAAAAGGACTTGTAGCAACTGTGCCGGGTATAGGATTTGGTATGGAAGGACATTTTAGATTTAGTTATGCTTGTTCTTTAGATGAGATCAAAAAAGGAATTTCAAGAATAAGCGAATTTGTAAAAAGCTATAAATAATTAAATTTAGCCCCAAATTTGATTAAATTTATTAAATTTGGGGCTAGATAAATTTGCTATTTACACCAAATTTACATACAAAATACAATAAATTTAATCAAATTTAAGCAAAATTTTAGTAAAATCCACACTCTTTTTAATAAATTTAGTCGAAAGGAAAAAATGTGCCAACTATAAATCAATTGGTCAGAAAAGAACGCAAGAAAGTAACTGTAAAGTCAAAATCTCCTGCGTTAAAAGAGTGTCCTCAAAGAAGAGGGGTTTGCACCAGAGTTTATACAACAACTCCTAAAAAACCAAACTCAGCTTTGAGAAAAGTTGCCAAAGTAAGGCTAACAAGCGGTTTTGAAGTCATCAGCTATATTGGCGGTGAAGGTCATAACCTACAAGAACACAGCATTGTTCTAGTCAGAGGTGGTCGTGTAAAAGACTTACCAGGTGTTAAATATCACATTGTTCGCGGTGCTCTAGATACTGCAGGTGTCGCAAAAAGAACGGTTTCTAGATCAAAATACGGTGCTAAACGCCCTAAAGAAGCCAAAAAATAATTTACCCACTCAACACAGGCTAACTCGTCAGTTTTAGTTTAGCTTGAGTAAAATTTAGATTTGAAGGAATAATAAAATGAGAAGAAGAAAAGCTCCCGTAAGGGAAGTAATGCCAGATCCGATTTATGGCAACAAAGTAATCACTAAATTTATTAATTCACTTATGTATGACGGCAAAAAAAGTGTCGCTACTGAGATTATGTATGGTGCTTTGAAAGTAGCTGAGACAAAAGCAGGCGACAAAAAAGGCATAGAAGTATTTACAGAAGCAATTGATAATGTCAAGCCTATCATGGAAGTAAAATCTCGCCGTGTAGGTGGTGCTACTTATCAAGTCCCAGTAGAAGTCCGACCTGCTCGCCAACAAGCTTTGGCGATTCGCTGGATTATTTCTTTTGCTAGAAAAAGAAGTGAGCGAACTATGATAGAAAAACTTGCAGGCGAGCTCTTGGACGCTGCAAATTCAAAAGGTGCTTCATTTAAGAAAAAAGAAGATACTTACAAAATGGCAGAAGCTAATAAAGCATTTGCCCACTATCGCTGGTAGGAGAAAATTATGCCTAGAAAAACTCCACTTAATCGTGTTAGAAATATTGGAATCGCTGCTCACATTGATGCTGGTAAAACAACCACAAGCGAAAGAATTCTATTTTTTACAGGTATGAGCCACAAAATCGGCGAAGTGCATGAAGGTGCTGCTACAATGGACTGGATGGAACAAGAAAGAGAAAGAGGTATTACAATTACTTCTGCTGCTACTACTTGTTTTTGGAAAGATCATCAAATAAATTTGATCGACACCCCAGGACACGTTGATTTTACGATTGAAGTTGAAAGATCTATGCGTGTTTTGGACGGTGCTGTGTCAGTATTTTGTGCTGTGGGTGGCGTTCAGCCACAAAGCGAAACCGTTTGGAGACAAGCAAATAAATACAAAGTGCCAAGAGTTGTTTTTGTAAATAAAATGGACAGAGTTGGTGCAAATTTCTTTAGTGTTGAGCAACAAATAATTGATAGACTAAAAGCTAATCCAGTTCCGATTCAAATCCCAATCGGTGCAGAAGACACATTTAAAGGTGTAGTTGATTTAGTAACTATGAAAGCCCTTACTTGGGACGACGCAAAAGGTCCATCAGCTCCAGAAGTTGGCGAAATCCCAGCTGAATTAAAAGACAAAGCCGAAGAATATAGAGCTAAATTGATTGAAGCTGTTGCTGAAACTGATGATGCTTTGATGGAAAAATTCTTCAATGGCGAAGAATTAAGTGTAGAAGAGATCAAAAAAGGTATTAAAGCAGGTTGTTTGAGCATGAATATGATACCTATGCTTTGCGGAACTGCTTTCAAAAAC
>JAGAZK010000076.1 GCA_017940085.1 Campylobacter sp. | reverse complement strand
TCTATGATTTTGGCACTTTCCATAGCAGACCCACCAGTGGTGATAATATCTTCACAAACTATAAATCTCTCGCCCTTAAACACTTCAAAACCGCGTCTTAGGCTCATTTTGCCTTCAACTCTTTCTGTAAAAATAAATCTTTTTCCAGCAGATCTAGCAAACTCATATCCAGCCAAAATCCCGCCAAGTGCAGGTGAGCAAATAGCATCAAATTTAACACCAGCTTTTTTGATAGTTTTAAATAATTTATTTGCTAATTTTCCAGCAGTTTTTGGATCTTCTAGGACTTTTGCACTTTGGAGATAATACTCTGAGTGATTGCCACTACTTAATAAAAAATGTCCATGCAAATAAGCATCATTTTTTTTATAAATTTTCTTTAGTTTCATATTCAAACCTTTAAAAGTTCAGTTTCTTTGGCTTTGACAAGCTCATCGATTTTGGCTATATAATTATCAGTGATTTTTTGCACCTCATCATAACCTTTTTTGATCTCATCTTCGCTAAGTGCTTTGTCTTTTTCTATTTTTTTGATCTCATCATTTGCATCTTTGCGGATATTTCTAACAGAAACTTTAGCTTTCTCGCCCATTGCTTTGGCTTCTTTAGCATTTTTTTCTCTATCTTCGTGTGTCATAGGCGGGAAAAATAATTTCACACTCTCGCCGTCATTTGTAGGATTTACACCCAAATTTGCAGCTTGCAATACGCTAGTGATTGACTTTAGCATTGTTTTTTCCCAAGGCGTAATGCTAATAGTGCTTGCATCACTTGTAAGCACGGTAGCTACTTGATTAAGCGGTGTCATATTGCCATAATATTCTACCATTATGTGATCGACTATGCTGATATTTACTTTGCCTGTTCTTAAAGTCCCAAAGCCCTTTTTTAAACCCTCAATTGCTTTGTCTGAGTGTTCTTTTTGGGTATTGTAAATATTATCAAGCATACTTATTCCTTTGTTTGGTTTGTATCTTGTGGAGCAAGTGGAACTGTATCACTAGGCTCTGAAATAGGAGCCGATGGAGCTAAATTTTCTTGTGGGGCTGATTGTGGGATTAGATTTTTAAATTCTTGTGTATCTACAACAGAATCTCTTAAGCTTTGGTTGTAAGTATAACCAAGTGCCAAAGTATTTGCTACAAATAAAATCCCTACAACAAAAGTAAATTTAGCCAAAAATCCAGCTGGACCTTTTGCGCCAAATAAGCTTTCGTTGCTTCCACTATATGCTCCAAGACCTATTGATGAACTTTTTTGTAATAAAATTGCTATTGTAAGGATTATAGTCAAAACAAACTGCAATACTAAAAATATCGAACTCACGAATTTCCTTTTTGAAATAAATTAACTCGTGATTATAGCGATAAATAAATAAAATTTAGTTAAATCGGACCCGAGCGGATCCGATTTGATTAATCTCTGCTGTTAAAAACGCCAAGAATTTGAAGTAAAGATATAAAAAGATTGAGTATATCAAGATATAAAGCCACAGCTGCTAAAACTGGGCTATCATAAGCACCGCGAATTATGTTTTGGGTATCATACAAAATAAACGCACTAAACAAAATCGCACCAACTCCAGCGATTGCGAGTTGTAAGATTGGGCTGTGGAAGAATAAATTTGCCAAACTTGCTACAACCACGACAATTAGCGTGATAAATAGCATTTTGCCCATAGCACTAAAATCTCTTTTGGTATTAAACGCAAAAAGTGTTAGTCCAGCAAAAGCCACACTAGTCATCAAAAATGCTTGAGTTATCACATTGCCCATACCTGCACCGATATACATATTTAGCACAGGACCCAAAGTTAGACCCGAAACAAATGTAAATCCAAATAGCAAAATTAGGGCTAAATTTGGTTTGTTTTTAGCAAAAAATAGACCAAAAAGCATAGCAAATTCAAGTATCAAAAGCGTCCAAGAAGCTTCTTTTATGTATGTGATACCCAAAAATGCACCACCAGTTGCAGCTATCAAAGAAGCAGTTAAAAGCTGATAAGTTTGTTTGATAAATGCGATTCTAGATCCAGCAAATTCTTGCTCTGTGGCTCTATCGCCAAAATGATCACCTGCTCTACTATCAACTACGCTGTTGATTTTTCTATCGTAAAGACTCATTTTTTCTCCTTTTAAATTTTAGTTTGTGAGTTTAGCAAAAAAATATAAATATATCCTAAAATAAGCAAAATTTAATTTAATTCCCCAGCTTTGAACGGATTAAATTAAAAAATCTCGCTATTTCGGCGGTTACAGACGCTCAAGTCTGCTCCCTTGAAACAGCGAGATTTTCTAATATACTACGCCTAATCTGTCTTGAATATTTCTCAACACACTGCGTTTTTTTGTCATTCTGAGCGAAACCGGAGTGTAGCGAAGAATCTAGAGCAAATTTACTCCAAAATTTAATCAAATTTGCTTTAAATTTATTCAAATTTTCTTCCAAATTTACTCAAATTTTAAATTTTTTCAAATTTTTTGAAAAATTTAATGCAATTTAAGCTAGTTTTAATGGGGGGGGGTAGAATAATACTTTGAAAATTACTAAATTTAGTAAATTTGAGTTCAAATTTAATCAAATTTGGTTGTATTTGGGTGCTTAAATTTAGCCCTAAATTTAGTGATTTGTAAATTTAGTTTTGCGTAAATTTAAAATAAAAAAAGGCGAATGATTTGCGAGATATTTTTGGGGTTGTGTAGAAAATTTCTTGCGAAAATAGAACAAAAAAGTTCAGTAATAAATTTTCAAATTCCACGAAAAGATCCGCAAAGCCAAGCCTTTAAAAAGGAGAAAAAATGAAAAAATTTAGCAAATTTGGTGCTATAGCGATTTTGGCAAGCAGTATCGTAAGCGGTGCGTGTGCGAATTGGTATGACGGCGTATTTGTGGGGGTTGAGGGTAAATATAATATTAAATCCAAATTTGAAACAAAATGGACAGAAAATATTACACCATTTATGATGAATCTTAATATTGATGATAGTGTGTTTGGTTTAGGGCTTAAAGTCGGCTATGATTTTGATTTGTGGCGAATTTATGGAGCATATAATCATAATTTTGAAGCTAAAGATAGCGTAGCATTTATCGGTCCAGCACTAGGAATATCGGTGGCTGAAGAGCTTAAATATAGCACTAATGATTTTTTGATTGGGGCTGATTGGACACCTAAATTTAATATTGCTGGGCTTGATTTTAAAGCTATTTTAGGAGCTTTTGCTGGAATTAGCAAGATTGATGTGGAGTATTTTGCACAAGATAGTGTGGCAATTCATACTAGCGATTATTCTCAAAATGGCTTTATTTATGGGCTTAAACTTGGCGGTATTTATGAAATAAATCAAAACAATGAGATTGAATTTGGTTTGAAATTTGACCAAGCCAAATACTCAGACAAAGATTTTCAAATAAAAGAATGTATCGGTGGGACTTGCATACAAATTCCAACAACAGCCAAAGACGCCAAACGCACAAATATTGGAGTGTTTGTGGGATACAACTATAAATTTTAATTTTAAGGCTTTGGCTTTTAGCGATAAATCGGTGAGTTTGTTTGTGTTTCACTGCGACAGACACTAAGGAGATTATTCCCAAATTTGCACCCAAAAATGCTACTCGCATTTGTTGTGTCGTGCAAATTTTGTCTCATTCGCCCAAAACTGCACAACACCGATTTCTCATCTAAAAATCCTATACCTTGTAAAAATGATTTTGCTAACTCAAATTTGCCCTAAATTTGGGGCAAATTTGTTATTTAATTCCCTATTTCTGAACGGATTTCGCAATAATTTTTGCCCGTGTTTCGTCAATAGACTATTTGTCTTATTTTCCTTGCACGGACAAAAGTTATTGCAAACTACGCCTAATCTGTCTTGAATATTTGTCAATATACAGCGAAATTTGATTAAATTTGGAAATAAATTTATTTAAAACGCCGTATTGAGAAAAATGTTCAAGACAGATTAGGTAGAGTTACGCGGAAATTTGGGCGGGTCGGAGCGAAGTTATCTAGAGCGATAATGGGCGAAGTCCAAATTTGCGTGTAAATATGTCAGAAATGGGGAATTAAGAAGTAAATTTGATTAAATTTACTCTTTAAGAATTTGTTTTTGCCATTCTTTTGCGAGTGGTTGGATCAAGATACCTTTTTCGCACTCTTATATTTTTTGGCGTAACTTCGACAAGCTCATCTTCTTCAATCCACTCTAACGCTCTTTCTAAATTTAACTCTCTTGGTGGGACAAGTTTGATCGCATCATCACTCCCACTAGCTCTTACATTTGTGAGGTTTTTGCCTTTGATTGGATTGACATCAAGATCGTTTGGACGGCTATGTTCGCCGATAATCATACCGATATAGACTTTGTCTTGTGGTTTGGAGAACAAAACTCCCCTATCTTGGAGATTCCAAAGCGAATAAGCCAAAGCCACACCGTTTTCCATACTCACCAAAGCTCCATTTCCCCTTTGCATAGCGGTTCCCACGCTCGGGCGAAATTCCAAAAAGCTATGATTCATCACGCCCTCGCCCCTAGTATCAGTAAGAAACTGACTTCTAAAACCAATCAATCCCCTTGCTGGGATTTCAAACTCTATTCTAGTTTGCCCGTCTCCTGTGGGATTCATAGAAGTCATCTCAGCTTTTCTTTTACCAAGTTTTTCTATAACTGCACCTGTGCAATCATCTGGGGCATCAATCACAAGAAGTTCAAAAGGCTCGCATTTGACGCCATTGATTTCTTTTATGATGACTTCTGGGCGACCTAAACAAAACTCAAAGCCTTCTCTACGCATATTTTCAGCTAAAACTGTGATTTGAAGTTCGCCCCTACCGCTTACTTTAAATTTACCCTCACCTATGTTTTCGTATTTCATCGCAATATTTGTTTTCATCTCGTTTTCTAGGCGTTCATCGATTTTATTTGAAGTTACAAATTTGCCCTCAGTCCCAGCCAAAGGTCCGTCATTTACACTAAAAACTACGCTTAAAGTAGGCTCTTCTATATGAAGTGGATCTAATGGGATAGGATTAGTAGGATCTACCACGCTATCTCCTACATCAAGTCCGTCAAATCCAGCGATAGCCACAATATCTCCAGCAAAAGCTTCATTGATTTCAGTGCGCTCTAACCCCATAAATCCAATTAGTTTGCTAATTCTGCCAGTTGATTTGCTCCCATCAGCCTTGGCAAGCATTACGCTTTGGTTTTTTGTGATTTTTCCATTAAAAATCCTAGCAATTCCGATTTTGCCGACATAATTATCATAATCTAGTGTAAAAACTTGAAGTTGAAGTGGATTTTCATCTTTGCCACTAGGTGCTGGGACATGCGATAAAATCGTCTCAAACAAAGGAATCATATTTTTATTTTCATCTTCTAAATTTAATTTCGCATAACCATTTTTAGCAGCTGCATAAACCACTGGAAACTCTAACTGCTCATCATTTGCACCCAAAGCCACAAACAAATCAAAAATCTCATTTATCACTCTATCTGGATCGGCTGCTGGTTTGTCTATTTTATTTACAACAACTATTGGGCGAAGTCCTAAAGATAGAGCTTTTTTAACAACAAATTTGGTTTGTGGCATAACGCCTTCTTGTGCATCAACCAAAAGCAAAACTCCATCGACCATTTTAAGCACCCGCTCGACTTCTCCACCAAAATCAGCGTGTCCTGGGGTATCAATAATATTTATTTTAAAATCTTTGTATTTTATGGCTGTATTTTTTGATAAAATCGTAATTCCGCGTTCTTTTTCTAAATCATTGCTGTCCATTACTCGCTCACCTACGCTTTTGTGATCTCCAAATGTGCCAGATTGTTTCAAAAGCTCATCAACCATAGTCGTTTTGCCATGATCGACATGAGCGATAACTGCGATATTTCGTAAATTTTGCATAATTTTCCTTTGAAATTTTTAAGCCGTAGATTATAGCGAAAAAATTTGATTTTTTTATAAATGGATTTTATTTTGTGGGTTTGAATATTTTTTGGAATACTTTTTGCTGCGTTTGTCAAAAAACTTTTGGAGTTTGATATGCAAAATTTACTTCTAGATGTCTTAAATCCTATGCCAAAAGGTTCAAATTTATCAAATTTGCCAAGCGATGTATCATCTAACAATGCAGATGATAGCGAGTTTTTAAGTATGCTAATGGATAGTATGGAAAGCAATAAAAATCTAAGTTTAAATGATATTAAAGCCCAACAAAGCTCAAAACCAAAAAATCAGCTAATTTTGTCAAAAGAACGATTAAATTTAGTCAAAAATGCTGAATTTACTCAAGTTTTGCAGCTATTAAACGAGCTTGACGGCGATATTGATAGCCCAAAAAATACAAATATTTTAAATTTGCTTTTTGATGAATTTGATATTTCAAAAGAAGAAATTGCCCAAATAAAGACTATAAATGAGCTTTTTGATGTTTTGAAAAACAAAGATATTTTCAAAGATGTGTTTTATAATATTGAAGTTTTTGAGCCAAAAATCAAAGATTTGAAAATCTTAAAAGACAAATTTACTAATCTAGAAAAAATTGGATTTTTTGAGACTAAAATTTCTCAAAGTATATTTGAAAATCGCGATTTTATGCAAATTTTAAATATCTTAGAAAATACAGCCACTAACGACCAAAAAAGCGAATTTAGATTTCCTTTGATGTCAAATTCGCTTGAAAAAATATTTAGCGAAGAAAAAAATATAATAGAAATCAAAAGTGCAAAAAACCTAAATGATCTCATCAAAATCGCCAACAAACTCGGTCTTGAGCCAAAAATCGTCCAAATAGATATAGATGAGATTGAGCAGTTAAAAAATGAGTTTAAAAATCTTGATGAGTTTAAATTTTTTGATCAAAAACAGCAAAAAATGCCAAATTTGGATCTAAAAGTTATTAAATTTGACCCACAAAATCAGCAAATTATTATCCCACCAAAGACAGATTCAAATTTAGAAAAACTTCTTGCAAAAGATTTTAAAGAAGTTGATTTAAAAGAACAAATAAAACCAACAAAAGAAAATATAAAAGAGCCTGTTTTTGAGCCAAAAGAAATAAAATTGCCAAAACAAGAAGCTGCTATTATCACAGACCTAAAACCAAAAATCGAATTACAATCCCACAAAGATAAATTTAATAAACCAAATTTGCTAAATCCAAATGATAAAATCACGCCAAAAGAGCAAATTGCACCAAAATCAGATCAAAATTTAGGCGAAATTGACGATAGCATAGATCAATACCTAAAAAGTATTTCTAAACTAGCCAAACAAAACGCTGGAGCAAATTTAAATGCAAATTTATCCGCTAATACTACCCAAATGGCTCAATCAAATTTAATCTACCAAAGCGATGTTCAAAGCGATTTTAGCGAAATCGCCAAAGATGATACAATTGATATGAAAATCACGAATAATTCAGTCAAAGAATCAATCTCAAATGCAAAAATAAATCTCAAAAATAATCTAAATTTAAACCAAACAATGCTTGATTTCGCTCAAAATTTGCAAGAAAAAATGAGCCAATACAAGCCACCTATGACGAGATTTGCGATGACTTTAAATCCAGCTGAACTTGGAGAAGTAAGTGTTGTAATGCTTAGTCGCGCAAACAATCTCCATATAAATATAACTTCTACAAACCAAACTATGCAAATTTTCTTACAAAACCAAGCTGAGTTTAGACAAAACCTTGTAAATATGGGATTTACAGAAGTTGATATGAGATTTAGCTCGGATTCTCAAGGGCAAGGCAGAAATCAAGGACAAAACAAAAATGCCAAAAAAGCTTATGAAGAGCAAGATTTGGTATTGTCAGATAATTCTAGAATAAATTTGGAACTAATATTCCCAAGATATGTTTAGGAATAAAAATTGCTTGAAAAATTAAAAATAAAGGATCTAAAATGGCTATAAATCAACTAAACAACACAGCTACAAGCTCGGCAAACAAAGACACTTCTACTCAATTTACAGCCGACAAATGGGCGACTCAGAAATTACAAGCCAAGTCCGATGCAGCAAACGGCACAAATCCTATGGCTCAGCTTGATAAAGAAGCGTTTTTGAAGCTTTTGCTCACAGAACTTCAATACCAAGATCCAACCGATCCTATGGATACAGCCAAAATGCTAGAACAAACAAGCCAACTCTCAGTATTAGAGGCTCAAAACAATACAAATGAATTATTAAAAAATCTAGCAGAACAAATCCAAAATAGCTTTTCTATGACTTCTATTGGGGCTTTGGGTAAGGTAGTTAAAATCGATGGCTCTATTACAAAAGCTACAAAAGCCACAAATGAAATTAATTTCAATCTAAATTTCTCAGAAGCCGCAGCTATTGGGACGGTGGAAATCAAAGACAGCAACGGAAAAGTCGTTAAAGTTTATGATTTAGAAGATCAAAATGCAGGAATTGCCACATTTACTTGGGACGGCACAGACAATGACGGCAATCCAGTAGATGCTGGAAAATATTATGCAAGTGCGACTTATCTTGGCAAGACAAGCGGAAACAAACTCACAACTGGTGGCAATGAATATCCAATCGAAGCTGTTAAATTCAAAGATGGCACAGCACTTGTGAAAATAAATGGGCAATTTGTTGATATAAATGATGTGGGCGAAATTTACGAACCAAAGTCTAATTCATAAAGGCTAAATTATGATGAATTCACTATATAATGGCGTTAGCGGTATCAAAACCCAAAATTTTGGGCTAGATGTTACTGCAAACAATATCTCAAATGTCAATACAGTCGGATTTATCGGCTCTACAGCTGAGTTTAAAAGTGTGCTTTATACTAAATTAAATGGTGCAGCAAATGGACCTGTTATGTCTCAAATCGGACTTGGCGCTACTTCTATGGCAAGTTCGTTAAACACTTTCAAACAAGGAAGTCCAGAGCTAACTGACGGAGATTTTGACATCGCTATTATAGGAGATGGATATTTTGGGGTTGCTACTAATTCGGGCGATATATATTTTACTAGAAATGGTGATTTTGCCAAAGATGCAAACGGAGATTTAGTCAATCAAGCTGGATTTTATGTGCAAGGAACTATGATAAATTTAACTCCAACCACGCTAACTCAAAGTGCCCAAAGCAAAATTCCTGGAAGCATTTACAATCAAGTCTATACTCTTGATACAAACCAAGTTATTAAACTCAGCACTCCAGAATCTCAAGGCAAAATTTCTTTACCTGATATGATTTATCTACCAGCAGTTGGCACCACAAGAGCAAGTTTTGCAGGGTCTTTAGATCCAAACTCTGTAAGCTCTGCTACGACAATGAACTTAGATCCAAGCACGATAACTTCAAGCTTTGATCCGCTCACTGGCCTTGCAAGTGCTAATGGCAAAGTAACAGATACAAATGGGATTTTTGGTTATAGAGCAGGAGATATGGTTTTAGTTAGTGCAAATGACGGAGTTAATTCTATCACAGGGACTGCATATATTGATGCAAATGGCGAATTTGATCTTACAAATTTTGATATTTCTGGATTAAATTTATCAAATCCAATTACTTTTTCGTATCAAGCTCAAATTTATCAAGCTCAGCCAAATACAGCTAAATTTGGAGCTAGTGTGTATTCTCCAAATGGCAATAAAAACGAAGTTTTGCTTGAATTTACTCAAATTTTGCCAACTAGTCCAAATTTAAATGAGTGGAGCGTAAATGCACAACTTCTTGATCCAAATGGAAATTTAATCTCTCAAAGCTCAGGCGTGGTAGCATTTAATGGCTCTGGGGCTTTGCTTTCAAATACTCTTGGATCTTTGAATAATGACGGGGTTAGTTTAAATATTGATTTAGGGACTTTGTATAATGGAAGTCCAAATAGCGGATTTACAGGCATTGTTTTAAGCGGTCAAAATGCTATGAGCAAAGTTGAAGTAAATGGCGAAGAAGAAGGGCTTTTAAGAAGATACGCCTTAGATGATGATGGGAATATTTTGGCTTCATTTGACAATGGCAAAACAGTCAAAGTCGCTAAAATCGCACTTTATCATTTCCAAAACGATCAAGGGCTTGAAAAACTGGGTAGTTCGCTCTTTGCCCAAAGTGCAAACTCTGGTAAGCCGATATTTTGGAGCGATGCAAATGGCGAAGTGATTTATGGAGCCAAATTAAAAAGCTCGGCACTTGAAATGTCAAATGTCGATCTTAGCACAGAGCTTACAAATTTGATTGTAATGGAAAAGGCCTATAGTGCAAGTGCTAAGTCAATTACTACGAGCAATGAGATACTTCAAACTATAATTGATATGAAAAGATAATTTTTTATAATTTCTCGGCTCATCTTTTTGGCTATTTTTGACGAGTTTGTGAAAATCTCGCTACGACGGACTTTTTTGTCTAGTCTTGCTTGATTTTTACTTCGCAACGCCAAAAATATCTCAAAAATATTTCATACCTATAAATTTGCCAAATATTTAAAAACACAACAAAATTTGATAAATTTAATCAAATTTTGCAAATCTTAAATAAATTTACCCGTTGATTTTTTGCCATAAAATTTAAGCTAAATTTGCTAAAATAGCCCAAATTTACCAAATTTAAAGAGATTTTATGAGACATTTGACGATTTTTATTTTAGCATTAGTTTTTTGTGCTTGTGCTCAAACTACTCCCCAAGCTCCAAATACTCACTTTAAAGCCCCAAATCAAAACATACAAGCACAATATATAAATTTCGTCCGAAAAAGCGATGGAATAATTGAAATTGATGCCAAATTTATAAGCAAAACCAAACAAAATCTAAAATATAAAATCATTTGGATTGGCAAAAATTGCTGCGAAGAGATCAAAATTCACCAAAGCACAAAAGAATTAAATTTAGAACCAAATACCAAATTTATTATCCACGCAAACGCTCCAAAACTAGAAATAGATGATTTTGAGATTGTTTTTTGGGAATAAATATCCAAATTTAGATTTTATTTTTAAATTTAAGCTTATTTTAATTGATATAACACAATAATTCTCAACAAATTTCACCCAAAGAAGCAAAAATGAAAAAATTTATGATTATTTTAGTGCTGGTATTTTCTTCGCTCATAGCAGACACCAACAATACCCAAAAAATTGACAAACAAATAGTCAAAGCCGATATGATCAAGACTTTTGAAGAGATGAAAGATCCTGATTCAAATAGAAGTTTTGATTATAACAAAAGCAAAACTTTAGATCTAATGGCAAAAAAAATAGCCGATAGCGAAAATAATGAAAGCAACAATTCTCAAGACAAGCTATCATTGATTTCTGTTGTGAGCGAAATAGTCAAACTCAATTCCAAACTCATCGCCCTACAAACACAAGGTGATGCAAACCAAACTGCCAAAGAAAAAGACACTATCACTACCAATAAACAAAAATTATTTGACGCACTCCCGGTTGCTATTACCAAACAATCTTTTAGCAAAGAAGGTATGAACAAACAACTAAAAGAGCGAAAAGAATTGCAAAATACTATAAAAATCGCAAGTCCTAATTCTTTGAGATTTGCAAAAGCTTCAATGGGGCTTGAGACGATGAAAAATCGGGGTATTTTTTATAGCTCTTTGCTTAGAATCGAAGATATGTTTGTTCAAGGCACAAGCTCAAGTGAATTAAAAACAGAATTAGAAAAAAGCCTAAAAACTCTCCAAGATAACGATCTTTCAAATATCACAAGTCTAAAAGAAAAACTATCTCCAGATGATCAAAAAGACTTTGAGAGCATATTTGTAGAGCTTTTAAATGAAAAAAATACTTATGAAGAAATTTTAGAATATTTGCTCGAAAACCACGATCTTTTGGCTAGTGATATGCTACTAACTGGTCTAAAATTAAATTTAGTAATTGAAGCCATAAATGAAAACTCGCCTGTAAAAACCGAAAAAATCAATGTCGGAAAAGCGGTTGTTATTATTTTTATTATTATGTTCTTTTATTCGTTCAAAAGATTAATTGCAGCGATTTTATATTATTGTCTTAATTTCTTTAACAAAAATAAAAAAGCCGATAATAGCAAAGAAGCTAGACATCATTTTATCAAAGCAGTCCAAAGATCAGTCGGAGCGATTTTGCTTGTGTATGCGGCAAATATTTGTCTAAACATAGCCTCTCACCCTGCTCCAATACCGATTAAAATCTCTAGTGCATTTTCGGTAGTATATATTTTGCTCTATGCTTGGCTAATTGTTAGTATTTTAAATGGATACGGGTCGGTTTTGTTTGGAAGTATAGCTAGGAAAAGTGCTAGAAAAGAAATTGTCAATTTGATTATTAAATTTTTGTATATTATTATATTTATCATTGCTTTATTGCTTATTTTAAAAAGGCTTGGATTTAATATCTCGACTCTACTTGCATCGCTTGGAATCGGTGGTATCGCAATAGCTTTTGCCACAAAAGATATAATTGCAAATTTCTTCAATTCAATTATGCTTTTGTTTGACAATTCGTTTTCTCAAGGAGATAGAGTTTGTATAAACGGAATAGAAGGAGATGTCGTAGAAATCGGGCTTAAAAATACAATGATTAGGACTGTGGATAATGTTTTGGTATTTGTTCCAAACTCCACAATAGCCGCTCAAAATATACAAAACTGGAGCAGGAGAAAAATCGGCAGACAGATTAAATTTAAAATTGGCGTAGAATATTCATCTAAATCAGCTCAACTCAAAAATGCTATTTCTCAAATCAAACAAATGCTTATAGAACACCCGGGAATTGCTGGTAAAGACGATAATGCAGAAAATTTAGATGATGAAAAAATCAAAAGCAAACAACATGTTGTCTCTATCGACAATCTAGCTGGATACAAAAATGCAGTTTATGTGGCTTTGGACGAATTTGCTGATAGTTCGATTAATATTTTGGTTTATTGCTATACAAAAAGCACGATTTATGGCGAATTTTTAGAAGTCAAAGAAGATATTTTGTTTAAGATTATGGAGATTATAGAACAAAACGGGCTTAATTTTGCCTTCCCGTCTCAAAGCCTATATGTTCAAGATGGCAAAAAATTGCCATTTGGTGAAAAAATTTAGGTTTAAATTTAATAAATTTGGGCTAAATTTGATTAAATTTGGCTCAAATTTGCCCTCAAATTTAATCAAATTTGCGTTTTTTAAGCCAAATAAATGCCAAGCGATAAAACCCCTTACCCAAATGGAGTTTAGCTAAAATTTAATCAAATTTAGCGTTATTTGATGATTGATTTTATTTTTTTGATCCACTCATCGAGCGTTTTTTCAAAACCAATGCCTTTGCTTTTATAAAATTTAAGCTCTTTGCTAAGATATTTTTGCTCCACCCAGCCACCAAAATCGTGCGGATAAAGATAATTCTCAATTTCTTTGGCTGAATTTATTAGGTATTTTGGGATTGGCAAAGGTTCATTTTCGCTACTAAATTTAATCGCTTCATTGATAGCTTCATAGCTTGAGTTTGATTTTGGCGAATGCGAGAGATAAACCACGCATTGAGAAAGAATTATTCTAGCTTCTGGATAGCCTATTTTTGATACTGCTTGCATTGTTGAAACTGCTAAATTTAGAGCATTTGGGTTTGCATTTCCTATATCTTCACTCGCAAAAATCACCATTCTTCTAGCTATAAAAGCTGGTTCTTCTCCTGCGTTTATCATTCTAGCCAAATAATACAAAGCCGCATCTACATCGCTACCACGCATACTTTTGATAAATGGACTAATTAAATCATAATGCACATCGCTACTTGCTACGCCCTCTCCTACACTACTTGGACGCAGAGTTTTGAGAGAATTTAGAGTAATTGGCTCGCCAAGTAATCTCGCAAAATCAAGCAAATTTAACAAACTTCGCCCATCTCCGCCACTGGAATTAATCAAATATTTTTTTGCTTCATCTTCAATATTGATTTTTAGCTCGTTTATGACAAAATCAGCTAAATTTGCTAAATCTTGCCTACTTAAAAGCCCAAACTCAAAAATCATCATTCTAGATCTAATCCCAGAGCTTACGACAAATTTGGGATTTTCAGTTGTAGCACCCATAATCACGCAATTTCCACTTTCCATTGGAATCAAAAGCGTTTCTTGCTGAGTTTTAGAAAGGCGATGAAATTCATCTATAAAAATAAGTGGCTTTAAAAGTCCGCCATTAAATTTAGCCAAAACTTTTCGGATCTCATCGCTTTTAAAATTTGCTCCATCAAATTCATAAAAATCATATTTCATATCCTTAGCTACTGCTTTTGCGAGAGTTGTTTTGCCACAACCTGCTGGTCCAAAAAACAAACTATGCGGAATGCGTTCAAATTTAATAAATTTCCTAAAACTCTCCACAACTGCTTTTTGACCGATTATTTCATCTACGCTTTTTGGGCGAAATTTTCGTGCGAGTTCCATTTATACACCTTTTTTTGCCAATAAAATTATACAAGACATTATCAAAACAAATCCTACAAAATCCAAAAATGCAAATTTAGTCCCAAGCCAAAAATGAGCGAAAAACGCTGCACTTGCTGGCTCAATCGCAGCTATCAAAGAAGCCTTACTCGCTCCTATTAATTTGACTCCGAGCATATAAAAACTAAATGCAAACACGGTCCCTAGCGTAATCACAGCCAAAACCGCTAAATATCCACTCAAATCATAAACGCCTTGTAGTTTCCATACATTTGTAAATACAGCCAAAATAATTCCGCCAATTATCAAGCCCCAGCCAAGCACAAGCCCGACTGGATATTTTTGGTTGAGTTTTTTTGGTACGAAATTATACACACACACACAAGCCGCACTCAACAGACAAAAAGCCAGAGCTTTTTTGCTAATAACTAAAGTATCTAAATGTCCATGCGTAGCTATCACAATCACTCCTAGCATTGCTAAGATAAGTGCGATTAATTCAATCACGCTTGGCAATCTTTTATCCAAAAAACAAGCAATCGCAAGTATCATCGCAGGAGCTGAATATTGTATCACGGTCGCTACTGCGGCATTTGAGAGCTGTATTGAATAAAAATAGCTATATTGTGTCATCATCAAACCCAAAATTGCGTAAATTAGCAAATTTGGTAAATTTTTAGTATCTTTTAGCGGTAAAAACAAGACTTTTGGCTTAGCAAAAGCATAATAAAGCACCAAAATCACCCCAGCACAAAGCAAGCGGTGAGGGACTAGCCAATTAGCACTAATGGATTTGTATTCAAACAAATACTGACCACAAACTCCACTAAATCCCCAAAAAACTCCGCCAAGAAAAGTTATGAATATGCCAAAAAATCTAGCATTTGCAAAAAAAATTTTCATTTTGGTATTATAGCTAAATTTAGAGTATCAAATTTGGTTAAATTTGAGCTAAATTTAGCTCAAATTTACATACTGCGGTGTTTTTTGGATTTAAATTTATACTTCACCCAATATGACGACAACTTTGCCCCGTAAATTTGAAACAAATTTAAAGCTCAAATACAGCCAAATTTGAAGCAAATTTACCCATATATCTGCAAATTGCTTTGGTTTTGGATTTCTGAGAATGAAAAGCCATCAAACTCAGAATTGTTTTGAGTATTTAGAGCATAAAAATCTTGGATAATTTTATTAATTTGATCGCTTGTTAAAATACTTCCATCATCAAGCTCAAAGTTTTCAACTATATAATCACCACTTCTAGTGCGACCTAAAAAATAATTTGTGATTGTGATTTGGTCTTGGTCTGAGTATTTGATGATTAGATTGTTTTGATTTTGAGTAAATTTAATCTCGTCTGCATTTAAATTTGAACCAAATTTGATTGTATCATTGCCTTCAAACTCAGATATAGTGTCTAATCCATCGCCTTTGTTGAATATATAAATATCATCTCCTAAATGACCTCTAAGATTATCATT
>JAGAZK010000075.1 GCA_017940085.1 Campylobacter sp. | reverse complement strand
TTTGTCTTTTACAAAGCGTTCGTATATTTCAAAAGGAATATGAAATAGTGAATTTATCACCAAAAACGCCACGCAAAAAATTGTATTGCCAAAAAGTCCGTCATTAAATAAATTTTGGAGTAAATTTGCTCCACAAAGCGACCAAAATACAAGCAAAATGAAGCTAAAAATATTTGAAGCAAGACTAAATTTTTCGTTTTTAATAGCGATAATGGCTGCTTTTTCATAATCTTCTTGGCTCAAAACCACAGCTTTTTTGGTAGCATTTTGGGAAATAAATTTAATCTGCAAAATACTCAAAAACGCCTTATAAACGCTATACAAAGCAAAAACGCCAATTAAAATATAAATCATAAAATTTCCTTAAATTTAATATGTAAATTTGTTAAATTTACAAAGCGAAATTATATCTCAATATTTGTAAATAAATTTGAGTTTGGTAGTAAATTTAGCTTAATAAATTTAAATTATTCGCTTTTTTGCGAAAGTTCTAAAACAGCGAAATATTCGTCTTCTAGCAAATTTAATTCAGCTTTTTTTTCTTCAAGCTCTTCAAAAAGCGTTTGAAGACCGATTTGTTGATAAATATCTGGCGTAGAGAGTGCGTGATTTAGCTCTTTTATGCGATTTTCAAGCATTTCTATTTTGTCTGGATAGTTTTGGAGAATTTGATTTTGTTTGTAAGAAAGCTTAGTTGGGGCGGTTTTTCGTTTTTCTTTTGAAATATTTTCGTCTAAATCAAGCTCTTTTTGGATTTTGTTAATTTCTTTTAATTCATCTTCTAAGTCCAAATATTCGCTGTATTGCATATAAATTTGCTCAATTTTGCCGTTTTCATAAGCCCAAAGTTTATTTGTGATTTTATCAATAAAATACCTATCGTGGCTCACAATCAAAATCGCCCCTTCAAAACTAAGCAAATATTCTTCTAAAATATTGATTGTAGCGATGTCTAAATCATTTGTAGGCTCATCAAGCATCAAGCAATCGTATTCTTTGGTAAAAAGCATAGCCAAAGCTAAGCGATTTTTTTCTCCGCCACTTAGCGTATATACTGGCTTGTCTAAAAATTCTTTTGGGAAAAGGAAGTTTTTAAGGTATCCATACACATGCATATTTCTCCCACGCACGATTATATGGTCTCCGCCATTTGGACAAAAATTTTCAATAAGTGATTTTTCTTCATTTAGGGCTGATCTATTTTGATCAAAATAGCCGATTTTTATATCTCCTTTTCTGATCCAGCCGCTATCACAAGACATTTGACCTAATAAAATTTTCAAAAGCGTGGATTTTCCACTTCCATTTGGTCCGACTATGCCAATTCTCTCGCCTTGCAAAACCCTAGCTGAAAAGTCTGAAAATAATTGTTTATCATCAATGTGTTTAGAAATATGTTCGCACTCAAAAAGCATTTTTCTTCTATTTTGGTTAAATCCGCCTTGATTAAAGCTTTTCGAAGCTCTCTCAAGTTCTAATTTGACTTTGCGAATTATGCTTGGATTTTTTTTAGCCTCTTCACGCATGGCAAAAATCCTATTTTTTCTACCTTCATTGCGTTTAAGTCTTGCTTTTACACCTCTTCTTAGCCACTCTTCTTCACTTTTTAGTTGTTTTAGCAAAGTCCCATGGGATTTGGCAAGTGAGCTTAAAATTTCTTCTTTTTTGGTCAAATAATTTGCATAACCGCCATCAAATCCAAGTATTTTGCCATCTTCAATTTCAATAGATCTAGTTGCAAGTCTGTCAATAAAATATCTATCATGACTGATAAATACGATAGTTTGGTTTGAATCTAATAATAACTGCTCCAAAAATCGCACCATATAGACATCTAAATGGTTTGTAGGTTCATCTAAAAGCAAAATATCAGGCTTTTTGAGTATCAAAGCCCCGAGTGCTACCCTGCGGATTTCTCCGCCACTCAAATTTGCAATAGGGCGATATTCAAATTCTTTCAAAGCAAAGCTATCAAGCACTCTATTTATTTTGTTTTCGATATTCCAGCCGTCTTTGCTTTCGATAAATTTAACAAGTTCGTCTTGTTTGGTAAGTAAGTCTTTGTCGTTTGGATTTTGTGCTATTTGATTTAAAATTTGCTCATATCCATTTCTTGCATCATAAATTTCTTTGAGTTCGCTTTTTAGGGCTTCTTTTACGCTAATTCCTGCTTCAAAAGACGGATTTTGGCTTAGCATTTGTATGCTTATGCCGTTTTGGACTACGACTCTGCCGCTATCTGGGGTATAATTGCCACAAAGTATCTTTATCAAAGTAGATTTTCCGCCACCGTTTTTGCCGATAACTGCTATTCTTTCTTTGCTTTCAACGCTAAAATTTATTTCTTTTAGAACTTCTTTTTCGGCAAATCTTTTACTGACTTCTATTAAATCTACGAGCGCCATTTTCTTTTCCTAATTTAGCACTAAATTTAGTGCTAAATTTGATTAAATTTAATC
>JAGAZK010000074.1 GCA_017940085.1 Campylobacter sp. | reverse complement strand
TTGTTTTATTGTATTTTTCACCTATATTAGATACTGCTTTAAAAAGATTTGCTTTTTCCTTAATTCCAAATTTATACGCACTTGGAGTTTTTTATTTTGCTTTGAAAAAATCTAAATTTTAGGAGATTTATGGGCATAGAAAATAATTTTGTCGGTCCAAAACCAACTTTTGAAAAAGACGGGATTACTGAAGTAAATATAAAAGCACATATTAATGAAGCTAGAAATTATACCTTAACACATAATCCTTTAGATATATTACAATGGTTTAAAGGCAAAGTCAGCAATAAGGGTGATTGGGACCATAAGCAACAAGATAGAAAATATGCTGATTTCAAAAATATGGAAGAAAATGGCACTTGTGATGGCTGTGTGGCTTGTATGGGGTTTTGTCCGCAAGAAGCTATAGAAATTTATTAGGACTTAAAATGCAAAATTTGCAAATCGATAAAAAAGAAATCGCTTTAAAATCATTGTTTGGTATGATTGCTATTTTATTTACTTTTTTTCTATTTTATTTACTTTATACGGATATTTGGTATAGTTTTGATACAAGAGAAATTCAAGAACAAGAAAATAAATTTGGTATGGCTATAGACGGAATTCTTGGATTTATGATATTTTTTATGATTTGTCCAATTATATTGCCGTTTTTTTATTTGCTTAGTTTTATTATTTTATACTATTCAAGGAAAATCAACAAACAAATAGAAAATTTTATATTATCTTTTTTTATTATTTCTGTGGCTTGTTTGTTTCTTTATATTCCTACTTCGATATTTTTTATGGAAATTGGACGAACAATTAGCAACGAGCAGATTGGTGTCAAAAATCCATTTGTATCGATTTGTGATCTTTATGCAATTTTGTTTTATTATTTTGTGTGGTTTAAATTTGTTCATCAAAAGTTTTTTATTTAGTTATTAAACAAATTTAGTTAGAATTGCATTTTATTTTAATTGAAAGCTAAATTTATGAAAATAGCAATTGTTGGTGCAGGTAAGTGGGGAAGTGCGTTGTATAACGCTTTGGGCGAAAAAAACGAGTGTGTGATAACTTCAAGGACACCAAGAGATATACCAAATTTTGTCAGCATCAAAGAAGCTCTAAATTGCCAAATGCTTGTTTTTGTCATCGCCGCCCAACAAACTGCTGAATTTTTAAAATCAAATTTTATAAATAAAAATCAAAAAATCTTAGTTGCTTCCAAAGGGATTGATGCAAATAGCGGAGAGTTTTTAAACGAAATTTTCCAAAAACACATTGATAAAGCAAATTTAGCTTATCTTTCTGGTCCATCTTTTGCCACAGAAGTCATGCAAAAACTGCCTTGTGCTTTAGTTGTAAGCTCAGAAAATTTAGACCTAGCAAACGAATTTGCAAATTTATTTCCAGATTATATGAAAACTTACGCTAGCGATGATGTCGTAGGAGCTGAAGTTTGCGGTGCATATAAAAATGTAATTGCTATTGCTAGCGGGATTTGCGATGGTTTAAATTTAGGAAACAACGCAAGAGCTAGTTTGATAGCAAGAGGACTTGTTGAAATAAATCGTTTTGGTAAATTTTTTGGTGCGAAAGACGAGACATTTATGGGACTTAGCGGAGTTGGGGATTTGTTTTTGACTGCTTCGTCCATATTATCGCGCAATTACCGAGTAGGGCTTGGATTAGCAAAGGGTAAAAATTTAGAGCAAATTTTGGGTGATTTAGGAGAAGTAGCAGAAGGTGTTTATACTGCAAAAGCTATTGTTCAAATTGCCAGTAAGCACCAAATTTACACGCCTATTGCAAATGAAATTTTTGAGATTTTAAACGGCAGGGATGTAAGCCAGTCTATAAAAAATTTATTAAAAAAGAAGTAAAAATGAAAAAATTTTTTGTGTTTGTGATTTTGATTTTATCGATATTTTCTACACTTAAAGCAAATGATGAAAATCTTAAAAAAATGATCGGTCAAATGATAATGATCGGATTTAATGGCACTAAAACTAATGATAAGTGGGTTAATCAATTAGCTATCGATGCCCAAAAAGGCAGACTTGGCGGAGTTATGATATTATCAAGAAATATTGAGTCAAAAAAACAGCTAAAAAATTTAACAGATTTTTTGCATAAAAATA
>JAGAZK010000073.1 GCA_017940085.1 Campylobacter sp. | reverse complement strand
TACAAATTACATCTTGACCTTTTTGATTGATGATAGTATCAACTGCAACTGTAGTTTTACCTGTTTGTCTATCGCCAATGATTAGCTCTCTTTGACCTCTACCAATTGGAACCAAAGCATCAATTGCTTTAAGACCTGTTTGCAAAGGCTCATGAACTGATTTTCTAGCCATAATACCTTTAGCTTTTTCTTCAACAAATCTAAATTCATTTGCTTCAATAGGACCTTTTGCATCTAGTGGCTCACCAAGCGAATTTACAACTCTTCCTATCATTGCATCCCCAACAGGAACGCTTAATAATTTTCCAAGTCTTTTTACGCTTGTGCCTTCAACTATCTTGTCAGATGCACCAAGAACAACAACACCAACGCTACTTTCTTCTAAGTTTTGAGCTAGTCCTTTTTCGCCGTTTTCAAACTCGACCATTTCACCAGCCATAACATTTTTTAGACCATAAATCTTAGCAACGCCGTCTGCTACAGAGATTACTTTGCCAGTTTCCTCTATATCTACACTCAAATCATAATCAGCAATGCGATCTATAATAATACTGCTGATCTCATCGGCTTTCAATTTAACACTCACGCTTATTCTCCTTTGTTATTGTATAGATTTCATTATATATTCGCTCATCTTGGCTTTTAGATTATTCATGGAAAAATTAATCTCAACACCAAGATCATCGAGTTCTATTTTTATGCCATCATAGTCATTTTTGACTACATCAAAATATATTTTAGAACCAAATTTCTTTGAAAATTTTTCTTCTAATTCTTTCTTTTTATCTTCACTTATATTAAAATTTCCTAATATCTCGCCTCTAAATGTGTTGTCTTTTAGGGCTTTTTGATAAGCAAATTCTTCGTAAATTTGCGGAATAATATCAAATTTCTTGTTATCACCAAGTATTTTTAATAAATTTAAAAGCTTCTTGTTTTTACTTTGCGACAAAGAAAACAAAAACTCTGCTTTATCTTTTTGGGTTAAATTTGGTAAATTTAGTATTAAATTTAATTTTGGCAACAAAAAAGCGTATGCTAACTGCTTTAATCCATTATTTACTTCGTCAAATTCGCTATCTTTTAAATTTGATATTAATGCTTTGACATATTTTTTAGCTACTATTTCTTTCATCAGCTTACCTTTTTAATAATCAAATTTACAAGATCTTTTTGGTCAATTTTCACTTCATTACCACCAAAAATCTCAAACAAAATATCATTGATCGTATTTTTCAAAGCAACTCTTCTTGCAAAATCTTTTTGTTCTTCAAAATTGTTTTTCAAAAATTTGATTTCATTTTGTGCATCTAATTCTATTTTTTCAGCTAATGCCAAAGCTTGTTTTGTGCCGATTTCTATGAGTTCATCGGCTCTTTTACGAGCGATTTCTACTTCACTCATAGCACTTTTTGTTTTTTCTTGAGCTGACAAAACTTTGTCTCTAATCGCATTTAGTTTATTTTCAATACTGGCAATTCTGCCTTTGTAAGCATTTTTGATAGGATTTGCCAAAAAATAATACATTATTCCAGCAAATAAAATAAAATTTATCGTTCTTGCGACTATATCATACTCTGCTGTTTCACTTGCCATAACCAAAACAGGACAAATCATAAAAAATAATAAATTTCTCATACCAATCCTTATAAATTTGATAATTTCGAATTTAGAGTAGCTTTAAATTCTGGCATTTTCAAAAGCAAATCAGATTTTAATTTTTGATTTTCTTGCTCCAAATCTACCAAAAACGACTTATAATCTTCTTCTAAAGTGGCTTTTGTTTGAGCTATCTTTTTTTGAGCGATTAAATTTGCTTCTTCGACTGCTTTGTTTTTAATCTCACCAATCTTAACTCTAGCTTGGGCTAAAATATTTTCAGCTTCTTCTTTATAGCTTTTTGTGTCATCGCTTTGTTTTTGCAAAGTTTGTTCATCTGAAGTAATTGACGAATTTCTGTTGTCTATGAAAGCCAAAATCGGTTTGTATAAAATGCGATTTAAGACAAATATCAAACACAAAAATATAATCACCGTGGTTAATAAAAGCTGCAAATCTATACTAAGCATTTGTTCTCCTTAATGGACTGAGAGTTTAATTTTACCTTAATAAAGTTATAAATTTACTTAAATTTCGCAATCAGATTTTCTAAATCTTTCACGCTATCAAAATTTAATATCAAATTTTTACCGCTAATTTTGCTATTTACACCAAATTTAACAATTTTATCTTTTAACTCTGTTATTTTTTTGACAAATTGAGCATCTAGTGGTTTTTTGTTTTTTATTCTTTTTACTAAATTTTCTGTATCTCGGACATTTAAATTTTGACCAACAATCGTATTTACAACTAAATCTTCATCTTTGCTATCAAGCCCAACTATGATTTTAGCGTGTCCTTGAGTGATTTTGCCTTTGTCAATTAAATCTTGAGTTTTATCGCTTAAATTTAATAATCTTAGCGTGTTTGTGATATGAACTCTTGATTTTTTGACAAAATTTGATAATTCTTCTTGAGTGATACCATACTCTTTG
>JAGAZK010000072.1 GCA_017940085.1 Campylobacter sp. | reverse complement strand
TAAATAGGGCTTACAAAATGCAAATTTGAATTAATTGCGAGAATGGATAGCGATGATATTTCGCTTCCAAATCGCTTTAAAACTCAGCTTGAAATTTTTAAAAATAATCCAAATTTAGATATTTGTGGCTCGTGGGTAGGCGAGTTTGAAAATGATGAAAATGAGATTTATGCTTATAGAAAACTTCCGCAAAACCACGATGAAATTTATAAATTTGCTAAAACCAGAAGTCCGTTAAATCACCCAAGCGTAATGTTTAAAAAATCAGCCGTTTTAAAAGCCAAAAATTACCAAAAATCTCTAATGACTGAGAATTATTTTTTATGGGTAAGAATGATTTTGGGTGGTGCAAGGTTTTATAATATTCCCCAAATGCTTGTAAAAATGCGAGCAGGAAAATCGCAACTTATTCGCCATAGTGGGCTTAAATACGCAATCAATGAATTTAAAGTTCAAAGAGAATTTTACAAACTTGGGTTTTTAAATTTTTATGAATTTATCCTAAATGCGAGTTTGAAATTTATAATTAGATTATTGCCAAAATCAATCATATCACGCATATATTCATTTTTGAGAAACATTTAAATTAGCCAAATATTGCTTTTTAATAAAAGAAATATCAAAATCCATTGCTCTTGTTGCAATACTTTTAGCATATTGATTTCGTAAATTTTCATCTTGTATCATTAAATTTATAGCTTTTGTCATTTTGTCAATATCATTTATTGGTGTTAAAATACCAAATTTAGCTAATTCAATATCATTTTTTAATTGTAAATTTATATCTGTATTTTGAGCTAAAATCTCTCTTGGACCACTTTTACAATCTGTGCTAATCACAGGAAGTCCGCAAATCATCGCTTCCACAAGAACATTTGGAAAACCTTCGCTATTTGAGCTAAGGACAAAAATTTTAGCCTTTGAGAGATATTTATATGGATTATTATCAAATCCCAAAAATACAACTCTATTATCTAAATTTAATTCACTTACCAAATTTTGCAAATCTTTTAACAATCTGCCTTCGCCCAAAATATATAATTTATACTCTTTATCGCTGATTTTAGAAAACGCACGAATAAGCATTTGATGATTTTTTACTGCTTTTAAACTACCAACACAAATTATGCTCTTCTCACAAATTTCAAAATTTGGTTGCTCAATAGATAATTTAGTAATTTTTTCTATGTCATAAGGATTATAAATCACGATTTTTTGGGTTTTTATACCAAAATTATTCTCTAAATCTTGTTTGATTAAATTTGAAACGCAGATAATCAAATTTGCTTTTTTATACAGCCATTTTGTTAAAAATTTATTGATCAAAGAATTTAGCGATTTACCTTGATATGCAAGACTCGTAAAATGCCTTTCACTGATTATTGCATTGTGTTTTGAGATAAATTTAGCCAAAATATTTATATAATTTGCTCTATTTAAAAAGCTTACAATTTGACTAAATTTGTGTTTTTTAACGATTTTTGCGAGTTTATAAGCAATGAGCGGGAG
>JAGAZK010000071.1 GCA_017940085.1 Campylobacter sp. | reverse complement strand
TTTTAGTGTTTTTGTTTTTGTTTATCTGTGCTATAAAGGCGCAAGTAGCATTTGGACAAAATTCTAGTGAAATTTTATATAAATCAGATTTGAAAGATAATCTAGTCTATGTTTTGCAAGATGCAAGAGGTATGAAACTTTCTAGCGATGGCAAAAAACTCTTTTCTTACGGACACAATAGGAGCGGAGTGGCTATTTTAGATATATCAAATCCCCACAAAATCACTACTCTTGGGACATATAAATTCCCCGAAGCCACATACAGCGTCAATAACATAAACTTAGCCATTAGCAAAGACGCCAAAAATTTATATATCGCCGATCCGCATAATGGAGTGTGGCATTTGGATATTAGCGATCCAGAAAATATCAAAGAAATGGGAGTTTTACCATTAGTTACTGCTTTGCAAATTAAACTTAGCAAAGACGAAAAAACAGCCTTTGTTAAAACAGCAAAAGGCTTTTTTGCTATTGATATTTCAGGTGCGCAGATGAAAAAAATCGGTGAATTTCTTAGCGATACTGGCGAGAGTGAGAGCGATTATTTTGGCATTAGACCAAGAGGCGATTTTGCATTTTTGTCAGATAGTGAAATTTTGTTTATAAATTTTAATGATTTGTATATTTTGGATATTTCAAATCCAGCAAACATACTTGCTAAACATCATAGTTATGACTTTAATATCGTTAGAAGTGGTAAATTTGCGATGATGTATGAGTTTGAAATTTCGCCAGATGCCACTAGACTGTATGCCAAAACAGATAATGGTTTTAGGATTTATGATATTAGCGATATAAAAAATATAAAATTTCTTAGTGAATACTTATCTAGTGGGAGCGTGGATAGCTTCGAGATTGATTTTGGTGCGAATTTAGTCTATCTTGGTAAATTTGCAAAACAAGAAGAGGGTAAATTCGCTAGAATCGAGGTTGTGGATATTTCTTATGAGATGGATCCAGCCCTTTTTAAAAGCTACAATATGCCAGAAAATCACAGCGTTTTTGCAAAACTTTCAAAAGATAGAGGATTTATATTTTTGCAAAGTATGCCTAGCGATGAGTGGGATAGTTATGTTAGCGTGATAGAAAATAAACCTAGTGCAAAAAATGCCGAATTTAAAGAAATTTCTCCAAATTTAGCAAATCAAGAAAGCATTTGGGAAATGCCGTTTGCAAAGCTTAAAATTTTTAATGAAATTCAATCGATTAAGCCAAATAAATCGGGCTATATTCTTGGCGTAATTGATAGCGAAAAAAACGGCAAACTTATCCAAACCGATCAAAACGGTTTGATTATGTGGGAAAAAGCTATTAATGCACCCAATTTAAGGACTATCGATACTACAAATACCCATATAATCACACCTAATGCGATTGTGGATATAGCTTCATCTCGTATAATCAAAAGATTGGATTTTAACGAAACATTTCGCAATGTTGTAAGTTTCGGCGATGATTTTGTTGCTTGCGATCACCATAATAATCTATATTTCATAGATCAAAATTTAACGCAAAAATGGAAGCGTGTAATCAAAACAGATTTGAAGGAAAATTACACAAAATATGAATACAATGCAGATAATATGCTAAAAGGCACTACAAGGCACAGCAAAACAAAAGCCGTGATTGATCAAATTTTGAAAACCAAAGATAATAAAATTTTACTCTCTATCGCAGGATATGGGCTAGTCAAATACGACACGAACGCAAGCTTGATTTTTGAAAAAAGGCTAGATGATTGGGAGTATGTGCGCCTGATTCAGGCAAAAGACGGCTCGATTTTTGCTTTAAAAACGCAAAAAGAAAAAGGATTTTTTTATAATGGCATAGCAAGGGTTATGAAATTTGACGCCAATGCAAATTTGATTTGTACCTCCGCTGGCATGGGTAATTCTCAGAATGTAGGTTACGTAAACCTCAATAACACTGTCGGAAGTTACCTCACTTTCAC
>JAGAZK010000070.1 GCA_017940085.1 Campylobacter sp. | reverse complement strand
TTAGAGCCATAAATTTAGATGATAATGATGAATTAGTTACCGCTCTTATCGCAAGCAATACAGCCCAAAATCAAATGCTATTTATCACTACTAAAAAAGGTATGTGTATTAAATTTAAAATCACAGACGCAAGAGAAATTGGTAGAGTTAGTCGCGGGGTAACTGGAATTAGATTTAAAAATGCAAATGATGAGGTTATTGGTGCAGTCGTTATAGACAGCGACACTCAAGAAATTTTAAGTGTGAGCCAAAAAGGTATCGGCAAACGAACTACAGCTGATGAATACAGACTCCAAAGTAGAGGTGGCAAAGGTGTGATTTGCATGAAACTCACAGAAAAAACTTCTGATTTAGTCGGAGTTGTGATGGTAGATGAAGATGCTGATTTGATGGCGCTGACAACAAGTGGAAAAATGATTAGAGTTGATATGCAAACTATCCGCAAAGCTGGTCGCAACACAAGTGGCGTAATAGTCGTAAATGTAGATGGAGACGATGTAGTGAGCATAGCAAAATGCCCTAAAGAAGAAGATAAATTTGATAGTGAAAGCGATTCAAATGAGCCAAGCGATGAGAATTCTCAAAGTATGGAATAAAAATTGCTTTATGATTATTAAATTTTGGTAAAAATGTAAAATCATGAGTAAAAAAATACTTTGCTATGCTTGTTTAGCTTTGTTTTTGATTGGTTGTGGTGGCAGATCTCCTATGGGCGATGATGTAGTCATACAAAAAGTCGATAAAGAAGACATAAGAGAAATTATGCAAGAAAACAAAATGGCTCCGGGCTTTGAAGAAAGACCAGAAGCTTTGTTTGCTGCTATTGGTGAAGGAATTCCGCCTGTAGATACAGTAAGTCCTGCTCAAGCTAGAGCTTTGGCAAAAAGAGCCGCAGTTGCAGATGCCCAAAGACAATTAGCTGGTAAATTGTTTGGTGTCAAAATCAATGCACACGATACTGTAAAAGACGCTATGCTAAAAAGCTCTTTGATAGATTCAAGGGTAAATGGTCTTATTAAAAATGCTGCTATTGTCAATCAGGATTTTAAAGACGGACTTTACCGCGTTGAAATGGAATTAAAAATGGATGCCGATAAGTGGCAAGAAATTTTTGCTTACTAATCATTTTACCATTATTTTCATTTTGTGATGAATTTATATTTTGGGCTTGGTATTCAGCCCAAAATCAAATCCTAAAATCAAAAAATATAAATATATCTCAAGCTATGGTTTTAAGCCATAGTTTGGGAGATCAAATTTGCTCAATCCCACACAAAAAAAACGAAAATCAAACTACGCTGGAATTTTTAAAAGAGCATTCAAATTTGCTTGAAGATTGTTTTATAAGCTCCAAAGTCAAAGTCTTAGATGCTTCTAAATTTAGCACCAACAAATCAAATTTACAAACCCAAATCACATATATTCCAATCCGTTTTGCTGTAAATTTTGAAGGCAACAACACCATAATCACCCAAATCAAAGGTCAAAAATGAATATTGTAATTGTCGAAGATGATATAAATATGCGAAAATCGCTTGAATTTGCACTTGGGGATTATGATGAATTTAGCGTTAAAAGCTACAAATCAGCCTCAGAAGCACTCAAAAAATTAGACGAAAACACTGATTTAATTGTTACTGATATAAATATGCCCGGACTTGACGGACTTGAGTTTATCAAAGCACTTGGTGGCAAATACGATGTCATAATTATGACAGGCAATGCTACTTTAAATAGAGCTATTGAGAGTGTTAGGCTTGGGGTAAAAGATTTTCTTACTAAGCCGTTTGATGTAGAAACCCTTGTAACTGCGATTAGACGAGTAAATTTACTCTCTATCAAAGAAAAACAAAAAAAACCATCACTTCAGAGCAAAAATACTGATATAAGTGGCTTTATTTCAAGCTCACCTGCACTTGAGAGATCACTAAATTTAGCCAAACGAGCGGCAATTACTGATGTAAGTGTGCTAATTATGGGCGAAAGTGGTGTAGGCAAGGAGCTTTTTGCTAAATTTATTCACGAAAATTCCAAACGAAATAGTAATGCTTTTATGGCAATAAATATGGCGGCAATTCCTGAAAATTTGCTAGAAAGTGAGCTATATGGATACGAAAAAGGTGCATTTACGGACGCAACTGCTACTAAAAAAGGTCTTTTTGAATTAGCAGATGGAGGGACTTTGTTTTTAGATGAGATTGGTGAAATGCCATTAAATTTACAAGCAAAACTGCTTCGTGCTATTCAAGAGCGAGAGATTGTCAGAGTTGGCGGATCTAAACCGATTTCAATAAATGTAAGAATTCTTAGTGCTACAAATGCAGATCTTCAAACAAAAGTCCAAAATGGCGAATTTAGACAAGATTTGTTTTATCGCCTAAATACAGTGCCGATTATGATTTCACCATTAAGAGAGCGAAAAGATGAAATTATCGGTATTGCCGAGCAGACTTTGAAAAGAGTTTGCAATGAATATGAATTAGAGCAAAAAACCTTTTCAAAAGCTGCTATTAGCGAACTTATGGCTTATGGGTATCCTGGAAATATCAGAGAGCTTATTAGCATAGTTGAAAGAGCAGCGATTTTAAGCGAAACAAACGAAATCCAAAAAGAAGATTTGTTTATTTATTCAAAAATGTAAATTTATAAAAATTTCAAAGAAATTGATTTTGTAAAATTCGCTATAAATTACGCTAAAATCATACTTCAAAGTAAATTTATATTTTGTTTAAAGCATAAATTTATTCAAATTTGTTCTATAAATTTAATCACTTCATCTGAAGTTTTGCAATTTTTGCACTCTTTTATTATTTCATCTCTTCCCCAAAGGACTTGAATATAAGGCATTTTGGCGTTTTGGGCAGCCAAAAAATCTTTTTTGCTATCACCCAAAAACACGCATTCCCCACCAACGCCATCTTTAATCAAATTTAGCATTGTCGGATCTGGTTTTTGTGGTATTTTCTCACTCACTCCTATAATAAAATCAAAAAAATGGGTTAAATTTAGATTATCTAAGACTAAATTTAGCGTTTTTTGCGGTGCGTTTGTGGCGACTGCTAGGGCACATTTATCTTTTGCCCAAAGCATAATTTTTTTAGCTTCATCGTAAATTTGAGCGTATTTGAGATAATTAGCATTAAAAAGCTCTTCAAATCGCATTCTCATTTGCGGTGTGATATGATTTACTCCATAAAGTCTAAAAAGTGCATTTGAAGAAGGCGTATTTATAATATCAAGTATAGTTTTGCTAGGAAGTGGTGGCAAATTTGCTTCCATTCTAGCTTGATTGATAGTAGTTGAGAGTGCGATTTCGCTGTCAATCAAAGTCGCATCCATATCAAAAATAATGCATTTAATATTCATCAAATTTCCCTTTGTGCTTGTCTTTTTTATACTTTGCGGCTTTGTGAAATTTATCCAAAGCATTTGCGGATTTTAGCAAAAAATCCTTATCAGTGGCGTTTATAGCAAGATTTGCAAAACTCTCCAAAGCCCTAGTATAAGGCTCATCTAAAAATACTGGCTCGATTTTTTGCAAAGATTCATAATTTTTGTCTCTTAATTGGCAAAACGCCTCCCAGCTAAAATCAGCTCTTTTTAGGCTTTTTGTGATATTTAGAGCAAATTTTTCCAAAGACCTGATATATTTTATTCGTTTAAATTTATCATTTTGCATTTGTTATTTAGTCTTTGCAATAATATTTATATTGTCGTAAAATAGTCCAAAATGACATTTTATAGTATCGTCAGCATTTTTCTTTTCTTT
>JAGAZK010000069.1 GCA_017940085.1 Campylobacter sp. | reverse complement strand
GATTTTGGTAAATGAAAATTTGTTAGTAAAAAATTTTGTCTAATTGGTGGATTTTGTGGATTTAAAAACAAATCGCAAAATCCGTTTCCAAGCCCAGTTTTGGCAAAATACTCAATAGCTCTTGTAACTGTCGTGCCCACGCCTAATATATTTTTATTTGATTTGATTAAATTTTGCGTAGGTTGGGGGATATTGTAGTATTCGCTGTGAATTTTGTGCTCATTTAGATTATCACAAACTACTGGTTTAAAAGTCCCAGCACCCACATGCAAAGTCAAATAATAAATTTCGTGATTTTTATTTAAATTTGTTAGCATTTCATCATCAAAATGCAAACTCGCAGTCGGAGCAGCCACTGCTCCATCGTGCATTGCAAATATACTTTGGTAAAAGTTTTCATCATCTTTTGTATCTGGTCTTTTGATATAAGGTGGGAGCGGTGTATGACCGATAATTTCAAGCAAAGCAAAAAGCTTTTGAGCGTCTAAAATTTGTCCGTTTTGGCTAAATTTAACCACCCTAAAATCATCATTTAGCTCCAAAACTTCGGCTTGTAAATTATTATCAAAATTTAATATATTGCCAATTTTTACGCTACCTTTGATAAAAACACTAAATTTATTCTCATTTAGGGGTGAATTTAACAACAACTCGATCTTGCCACCGCTTTGTTTGGTCCCAAAAATCCGTGCTTTTACAACTTTTGTATCATTAAACACAATCGCACAATGTGGCAAAACATCGCTTAAATCAGCGAATTTCAAATGTCTAATTTCGCTAGTTTGTCTATAAAATACAAGCAAACGGGCGTTTTGTTTGGGAAATATTGGGTGTGAAGCGATTAAATTTGGTGGCAAAATATAATCATAATCGCAAACTTTATTACTCATCGTTATTCTCTTCGTCATCTAAATCATCGTCTTTTGGTGCTGGATTTATGATTTTGGCTATGTAAATTGAAAGTGCATAAAGTCCGATTAATGGGATTGCAAGCATAATTTGAGAAAAAATATCAGGCGGTGTCATAATAGCAGCAAACACGAAAATACCTACAATCGCAAATCTAAAAAATCCTTTTAAGCTCTGATCTGTAACAAGTCCGATTTTGGCTAAGAAAAATGTAACCACAGGAAGCTCAAAACTAATCCCAAAAGCTACGACTAATTTCGTAAAAAACCCGACATATTCACCAATACTAGGCAAAGCTGTAAATAGTTGTCCGCCAAAATTTATAAGAAATGCGAAACCAACAGGTATCACCAAATAATAACAAAACGCCGCACCTGCCAAAAACATCACACTAGCACTAATAACAAAAGGAATAACATATTGTTTTTCGTTGTCATAAAGACCCGGTGCTACAAAAAGCCAAAATTGCCAAAAAATTATCGGCATAGATATGATTAATCCAGCAAAAAACGCAACTTTCATAGCTGTAAAAAATGGCTCAATTATGTTTGTAAAAATTATATCACTTCCTTTTGGAAGTGCGTTTTTGAGCGGATTTGTCATAAACTCCAAAATCACTTCCCAAAATCCAAAACAAACTAAAAAGCATACAAAAATAGCAAAAACACTAATAACAAGGCGTTTCCTAAGCTCAATCAAATGCGGTTTTAATTCTTCAAACATTTGATTGTCCTTTGGATAAATTTTGGGTTAAATTTGGTGTAGTGCTTTGATCTTGTAAATCTTGCAAATTTTCTTGCAAATTTAATTGATTTTCGGATTTATTTTGGTCTAAATTTGGCTCATTTGTTTGAGAATTTGTATCGTTTGGTTCAATCAAATCATCGTTATTTAGTGTTTCAAGTGGAGATTTTACTTGTTTTTTTATACTATCAACACTTTCATTTGCCGAATTCAACGCACTTTGGGTAGTTTTTTTGAGTTCGTCTAATTCTTCAAAAGTAAGCTTTTTGCGTAAATTTGAGCCAGTTTTGGATAAATCATCTTTAAATCTTTTGGCATCTTCTTTGAGTTCGGCGATTTTGACTTCGTTTTCAAATGTGCTTCTTGCACTATTGACGGTTTGTTTTAGCATTTTAAAATATTTTGCAAATTTAATTATCGCATCAGGCAGTTTGTCTGGACCCAAAAAAATCACAGCAACTATCCCAATAATAATAATCTCAGCGAAACTCATTCCAAACATAAAAATCCTAAAAAATTTGCTAATTTTAGCGTTTTTTTGCTAATTGCTAAGTTAAATACAGGCAAATTTCATTAGCAAGTAGAAAATTTTTGTTAAAAATTTTGCCATTTTTGATATAAATTTTCTTTGCATTTTTTAAAATTTGAATCTTTTCAAGTTCGAATTTATTGAAAATTTCAAGCTCCACGCCGACATTTGATCTAAGTCCAAGAAATATTTTTTCCATTTTGATTTGATTTGGGCTTAAATTTTCTATATTTCTAAAAAGTGGATTTGATAAATACTGTTTTAAATTTAATGCACTAAATCTCGCATTTCCCACACTTCCTACACTATAAGCCCCAAATCCCAAATAATCATTTTTTTGCCAATATCCAAGATTGTGTTTGCAAATTTTATTATTTTTAGCAAAATTTGAAATTTCGTATTGCAAAAAGCCCAAATTTGATAGATTTTTAAATAAAAATTTGGCTAAATTTGGACTTTGTTTAGCATAGTGGGG
>JAGAZK010000068.1 GCA_017940085.1 Campylobacter sp. | reverse complement strand
TTATTAATACGGCGAACAAAATGAACACGAAGCTAAAAAAAATCTTGGCATATATTCATCTTTAAAAAGTGCATCAGAAGCAGTAAATAGATACAAAAATTTACAAGGATTTAATCAATTCCCAAAAAAGTGTTTTATAATTGATAAATTTACACAAAATATTGATAATTATTTTACAAATGGTTTTTACACAATTCTTGAACCATACCAAAATCACAAAATAAATAAATATACAAAAATTTACGCTGAAATATCTTTTGAAAGCAAAAATATTAGTCTGATTGATGATTTGAATAATATTATAAAATTTGCACCGACAAAAATTGGTAAAATTGGCGAAATGTTAAAAAGCAAACGAATACGAGATAATAATTTATGGGAATTTCAAACCAAAATTATAAAGGCAAACGAACTTAGTAAGGTATCAAAAAGACTTTGTGATTTGTTTTACAATATTAAGGATAAGCTCGGAGAATATGTTCGCAAAAATAGTTGTTCTGTGAATATTTATTTTGTCGTAGATATTGGTAGGGACGGCTTTTGCATAGAAATAGATGAAAAACTGATGCAACTAGCATTGGTGCTAAATTCAAAAATTTCATTTGACGGATTAAGTTAAAAAATATTAGTACCGTAGGGTTGGTTCTTTGCCCGTCACAAAGGTTTAATTAAAGGATTAAAAATGATAAAATTTGATAAAAATATAAAATTCTGCATAAAGACCATTGGGAAGTATATAAAGATAAAAAATCATATGAAAAAGGTAAGCGTTCATTTGATGTTTGGGAAGATGGTAGATTTAAAGGAGATATTAAATGAAAACAGACAATATATGCGAAAAATATTCACAAGATAAAATAAAAATAAATACTTGGATTGAAGATGATATTTTTTTTGTAGAAGGCAATATAAAAGCATTATTATTTTTATCTGATTTAATTAGAGCACAAGCAATGGAATTGGAAAATGACAATATTTGTATTGGTCCAAATTTAGCAGGAAATAAATTTTTTTCTAAAAAAGCTAAATTTGGAATTTTAATTCATAATACGGATAGTGCAAAATGAAACCAAATAAATTTGTAAATTTATTTATCACCATAATTTTCGGATTTTCTGCCACTTTAAACGCTTCTATACTTCCGAATTCCAAAATTCTACGATCAAATTTAAACTCACGCACTATCCCACAAACCAACAAATCCATAAAAGACACCAAATTTAACTCTAATTCACAAGAGATAACAAACAAAGCTTCAAAATTTAAATATCTCTGCAAATTTAGCTAAATTTAGTCAAATTTATCAAATTTGCTTTTGTGCAGATTTATGATTTAAAAAATACACAGCAAACAACACACTAAAGCTAATTAAAAGCATAATTGCCGAATAAACATGAGCGAGTTTATAATCCAAAAGCTCAACTGCATCATATATCGCAATACTTGCTACTTTAGTTTCTCCTCTAATACTTCCACCTATCATCAAAACTACGCCAAATTCGCCCAAAGTATGAGCAAAACTTACTATAATCGCAGTTAGTAGCGATGGCTTGATATTTGGTAGAGCGATTTTTAAAAGAGTGCAAATTTTGCCTTTACCCAAGCTATAACTTGCTTCAATTAGTGAATTTGATAAACTTTTAAATCCAGAAAGTATCGGAGAAAACATAAATGGGAGCGAATAAATACAGCTTGCTATTACAAGTCCTGTGAAATTAAAAACAAGCCTAATATCAAAGTATTTCTCAAAAAAACCACCAAGTGGCGAGTATGGAGATAAAAACACAAGCATATAAAATCCAAGCACAGATGGTGGAAGCACGAGCGGGAGAGTGATTATGGCTTCAAGCACTGGTTTAAAACCAAATTTAACCCTAGCCATAAAATAAGCCAAAGGCACACACAAAATAAATAAAATCAAAGTAGAAATCAATGCTAGTTTAAAAGATAATAAAAACGGGCTAAAATCCATATTTAAACCTTTTTAAGCGTCATTTTAAATGCTTTTGTGCTCAAAATCACATCATCGCCGACTTTGAGATTTTGTGCTTCTTGCTCGCTTAGGGCGATTTGATTTATTTGATCTGCGATTTGAACTAGGGCGATATAAATTGTGTCGTTTTTGCTAATATCAAGGATTTTAGCATTAAAACTAAATTTTTGCGATCCGCTATTTTTGGCAAAAATTTCTTGCGGGGTGCCTGATTTGATTATTTTGCCATTTTCCATTAAAAATACTTTTTTGCTGAGTTTATAAACTTCGCTAATATCGTGGCTTACGAGAATTATTGTGTTTTTAAAATTTAAATGAATTTTTTGCAAATAGTCTTGAAGTTTGGTTTTGATGCTTGTATCAAGGGCAGAAAATGGCTCATCTAAAAGCAACAAATCAGGATTTCTCATCAAAGCTCTTGTTAGAGCAACCCTTTGTTTTTGACCCCCAGAGAGTGAAGAAATACTAGCATTTTTGTGATTTTCAAGTTCGCTTAATTCTAAAAGATTATCGGCTAATTTTTTGTCTTTTTTGGAAAAAAGTAGATTTTCAATCACGCTCATATTTGGAAATAAAGCATAATCTTGAAACAAAAATCCTATATTTCGCTTTTGGGGTGGGATAAAATATTTATCTTTAAAATACACAAAATCATTATTTTTTGCATATCCGCTCTCGCTTTTTATAAATCCAGCAATTAGCCTTAAAAGCGTAGTTTTACCAGAGCCGCTATTGCCAAAAAGCGTTACAAAATCGCCATTGTTGATTTGCATATTTACATCTATACTAAAATGCTCATTTAATCGCTTTTTGCAAGATATTTCTATCATAAAATTTCACTTATATACAAAGAAGTCTCATTTATATAGACAAAAACTTCGTCATTTTGCTTTAAATTTAAACTCAAATTTGAGCTAATTAGAGACTGGACTTGTATATTAGTGGAGCTTAAATTTACACACGATATTATGTCGCCTTGATCGATTTTTGTGATTTTTGCTTTAAATTTATTGTTTGTTTGTGGATTAAATTTAAACATCAAAATATCGCTACTTTTGCACCCAAGCATTACTTGTGAGCCGATTTTTACATTATTTAAATCAAGTCCTATCATAATAAAATCGCCAAATTCACTATTAAAGCAAATTTGGCTGATTTTATCTTTGGTTTTTATATTTGTGATTGTAGCTTTAAAAACCATAGCCGTATTTTTTGAAAATCGCTTTGCCTTGCTCGCTTAAAATAAAATCATAAAATTCTTTAGCAAGTTTGGATTTTTCGCCATTTTTTAATAAAACCATAGCCTGATCGATTGGAGTGTATAGTTTAGGATCTACTAAAACAAAATCTTTGCCTTCTTTATATTCTTTCATTTTTGGGCTATACATCGAACTAGCTGCGATAAATCCTACATCACCAGCACTTATTGTTTGGCTCAGAGCATCTCCGATTGAATTTGCTGTGATAATTTTGTGTTTAATAGCATCATAAATACCAGCATTTTTAAATGCTTCTACACTTGCTGTGCCATAAGGGGCAGTTTGCGGGTTTGCAATTACGATTGTTTTTACTTTTGGATCTTTTAACACTTCTAATCCTTTGCTAAGATCAAACCCCCTAACACTCATCATTGCCACGCTTCCTCTAGCATAAACTACTGGTTTTGTAACAGCAAATTTATCATCATATAATGATTGAGCAAAAGCTACATTTGCAGCCATAAATACTTCAAACGGAGCTCCATTTTTTACTTGTGCTACGAGTTTGCCACTAGATCCTAATGATACATCTAGCGTATCTTTTGGGTGAGTTTTTGCAAATTCTGCTTTTATATCTTCAAAAGCATAAGTTACATTTGCTGCGGCTGCTACTTTTAATTCAGCTCCAAAGCTAAAAGCACAAAGCGCCAAGAGTAATAACAATTTTTTCATTTTTTCTCCTTTTTGCGAATAAATTTGATTAAATTTAATCAAATTTGTTATATATTTAAATATATAATCAGGCGAAATTGTAGCATAAATTTTTTAAATTTACTTATTAACAAAATTTAAACAGCTTTTTTAGTAAAATATACGATTTAAAAGTGTTTTTATGAAAAATTTTGTGATTTTTATTTTAATCAGTGTTGCAAGCTTTGCGTATTGCGATGATTTTGAAGACGAATTTGAGCAAGAATTCGCTACAAAAGAAGTATTTGATCCACTTCAAGGATACAATAGAGTAATGACAAGCTTCAATGATTACACGATTAGATATGTTTTTGTGCCGATATTTAAAGGATACGATTTTATCGTGCCAGATCAAGCACAATCTTGCATACATAATTTTTTTTATAATATTATGTATCCGCTTAGATTTGCGAACAATATTTTGCAATTTAAGTTCAAAAACGCAGGAGAAGAAACGCTTGGATTTGTCGCAAATATTTTTATAGGTTTTGGTGGATTGTTTGATGCAGCGGGAAATGTTTATAAAATACCAAAACACAATGAAGATTTTGGGCAAACTCTTGGGCATTGGGGTGTAGGAAGCGGATTTCCTGTGGTTTTGCCTTTTTTGGGGCAATCAAATTTGCGTGATATTACTGGAATGGTTGGAAATTATTATATGAATCCACTCACTTACAAAGGCAAAGATATGGTGGGCGAAAAGCCACTTTATGCTCTAACAGTGTGGAATACAGTAAATGAAGGCTCACTTTATCCAAATGCTTATGAGCAGATGACTGGCGATACTTTGGATTTGTATTTGTTCTTGCGAGATGCGTATGAACAAAGACGAAATGCACTTATAAAGGAGTAATAAAATGAAAAAAATTCTATTTTTTATGGTTTTGGTTAGCTGTGTTTTTGGTATAAATTTGCAACAAATCAAGCCAAAAATGCAAGGCGATTTGGATACAGCAATGACGATTATTTCCAAACAAACAAGCGTGGATCAAAAATCAAAAGAACTTTTTAAAGTTTTTGATGGATATTTTGATTATAAATTAATGGCAAGACTCTCTTTGGGTGCTCCATACAAGGCTCTAAAAAAAGACGAACAAGCCAAATTTGAATCAGCTTTTGAAAAAGTGCTCAAAAAATCATTTGTAGATAAACTATCAGCTTATACAGATGAAAAAATGACAATTATCGGAGATACTAAGCCAAATGATTCAAGGTATTTTTTAAATACTCAAATAAATGATTCAAAAGGCAACAAATACGATATTATCTTTAAATTTTATAAAAAATCAAATGATGATTATTATATATATGATGCTGATTTGATGGGCGTTAGTTTAGTTCAGACTTACAAAGCCCAGTTTAGCGATTTAGGTTCAAATGCTGATTTAAAGACTATTTTAAATAGACTTCAAGCAAGTCAAAATACTAAATGAAAAAAATCCTAAAAATAATAGTAAGCTATCCAAGATTAGTTTTTTTGGGTAGTTTGCTATTTTGTGTGTTTTTAAGCTCATTTGCAAATAGATTAGAAATAGATGCTAGCACACAAACTCTGCTTTTAGAAAACGACAAAGAATTATCGATTTGGAGAGAAGTATCCAAACAATACCAAACTCCAAATTTTTTACTCATCGCATACACTCCAAAAGGCGATTTATTAGCCAAAGATACGCTAAATGAATTATCAAATTTAACCAAAGAATTAGAAAAAATAAATGGAATAAAGGGCGTATTT
>JAGAZK010000067.1 GCA_017940085.1 Campylobacter sp. | reverse complement strand
TGATGTTACGCACTCAAATTTAGAAATCAGAATCGTAGATTATGGCGATTTTGCTAAATCATTGCTAACTAAAAAATGTGATTTCGCAGTTACAGCAGATAAATTAGATAATAGTTTGTTTTATACAAAAGAATTATTTGATTTAGAATATGTTTTGGTCTCAAACAAACCAAAAAATCAAATAGATATGAACGAGCTTTTAAGCATCAAATTTATCAAAGACAGATCAAAAAGCTTTTTAGAGTATTATTTTGAAAATTACGGGATTTTGTATTCTGATTTCAAAGCAAAATATTATCTAAATGGACCAATGTCTATCAAACTAGCCTTGCTTAACAACTCAAAAGAAGACTATTACGCATTTTTGCCTAAGTTTTTCGTAGAAGAAGAAGTCAAAGAAAACAAGCTTTTCATTATTCCTATCAAAAACTTGCAATTATCACTAAAAAATAGTTTTAAATTGACTCGTAAGCTGTATGCAATCGCACTAAATGAAAATAAAGCCTTAGTGGATAAAATCGCTGGTATTAAATTTACTTATTAAAAAATTTCCTGTTTTCAGGGTTTGATAAAAAGGTTTGCAGAGATTTGTTTGCAGTGCCTTTTTTGCCCTGATAGAGACAAAAATTTACAAGCAAAGTTATTTCATTTACCGAAATCTGAATTATCGCACCAAGCGGTATTTTTACAAGACTGGCAAAATTATCCGCCCCAAACCCAGCCTCAAAACAAATGTGGTCTTGCTTTAAAACCGCACTACTTAGCGTATATCCAGCCAAAGTAAATAAAATAACAGGCGATTTTGAGATTAAATTTGGTGGTAAATTTGGCTCAAATTCGACAAATTCTAAATTTGCCAAAATTGAAAAATTGTCATTTTTATTTAGAAGAGTTTCCAAACACTCATAAATATGTTTTTGGACGAGTTTGCTTAATTCTTCGTCATTTAGCATTTTGTTCATTTTACAGCCTTTCAAATTCATCGACTAATTTTTCAATTTCACTAATTCCAATTTGCCAAAATTCGTCTTTGCTAATATCAAAACCAAACATTTCTACAAGTTCTTTTGGACTTTTTGAACCACCAAGACTCAAAAATTTAGTGTAAATTTCCACGAAATTTTCGCATTTTCCACTTTTGTATAATCCAAAAATCGCCAAAACCAAAAGTTGAGCAAAAGAATAAGCATAACAATAAAAAGGAGAGTGAATAAAATGCGGAATATAACTCCACCAAAGCTCGTAATAATCGTTTAATTTAAGGCTATCTCCAAACATTTTTTTGGATTCTTCAAGCCAAATTTTATTAATTTGATCTATGCTAAGCTCACTTTCAATCTCGTGAATTCTACGCTCAAAAGTCGTGAAATTGATTTGACGATACAAAGTAGCAAAAATATCTTCTAATTTATTTGCTAAAATCGCCTTTCTTTCGTCATTTGAAGCTTTGTTTTTAATGCGTTCAAAAACTAGCATTTCACAAAACACAGAAGCAGTTTCTGCTGTAACAAGCGGAGTTTGAGAGCCTAAAAATCCAGCTTTGTAAGCCAAAAACTGATGAATAGCATGACCAAATTCGTGAGCTAGAGTATATACATCTCGCCTTTTGTTAGTGAAATTTAAAAGCACAAATGGATGAATTTGACTAACAGCAGAATGCGAAAACGCCCCACCTATTTTATTTGGAGACGGCATAGCATCGCACCAACCATTCTCAAGCCCGTTTTTAGCAATATTTGCAAAATCCAGACTAAATTCACTAAAAGCTTCAAGCATAATTTTTTGGGCTTCATCAAAGCTATACTCGCTATCATCACCCAAAGGTGCGTATCTATCATAATCATAAAGCTCATCAAAGCCTAAAATTTCTTTCTTTTTATTATAAAATCTACTTACTAAATCAAAACTGCCTGTAGCTGCGTTGATTAGAGCATCAACGCTATCTTTATTGATTTGATTATCAAGATGACGAAAATCTTCAGCACTACTATAATTGCGAAGTTCGCAATCGTTTTTGAGATCAGCTCTAATGATATTATAGATATAAGCAAGTAAATGAGAATTTGCTTTTAATCCCTTGCTTAGCCCTAAAGCTGCATCTTTTCTAACAGATCTATCAAAATCACTAAGTTTAGACAAAATCTCTTCTTCACTTAGTTTCTTACCACGAAAATCAAATTTAATCCTACTAATACTTTCATCAAATAGTCTTGCAAACGCATTTACACCAGTATTTGAACAAAATAACAATATTCTTTCTTCTTTAAAGCTTAGTTGGTGGGGTTTTTGTTTTTGGATTTGTTCCAAAAAATACGAATATTTAGGTGTTTGAGCAATAAATTTATTTTGTTTATCATTTGAAATTTGATTAAATTCAAGCCCAAAAAATATCAATTTTTCTTCCAATTTAGAGCAAATTTTTTCATATTTTGCCAAAATTTGACCATTATTTGTGTTTTTTGCGAAATTTAAATATGCCCAAGATTCTACAAAAGCGATTTTTTGAGATAAATTTTCATATATTTTGATTGCTTTTTCAAACTCATCTTGACTTAGTAAATTTAGATTGTTTTCGTATTTTATTCTAAACTCATCACAACTACTTTTAAGCTCCACACAATAGGCATCACAAGCTGTTTGATCTGTAAAAAATTCGTTCAAATTCCATTCAAATTTGCCCATATTTTTTCCTTAAAATAAAATTAATCAAATCGCAGGTTTAATCTTTTTGCTTAAAACAATTTTTTTCAAAATTTTAGGATAATCTTTGAAAATTTTCTTATAAAATTTATCAAATTTAGACATTCTTTCGTTACATAAATACACAAAAGCATTGTGTAATTCCATTCTTTCTTCTTTTGTCAATCTGTCCAAAATTTACTCCTTGATGATTTTTTTAATTTTTTTAAGTGTGAATATCAATTCGTCATCGTCTAGCTCACACAGCATTTTACACACAGCAAAAGCTGCTTGTGGTTTGCTGATACCTAGTCGCCAGTCTTGATAAGTCCGCATAGATACGCCTAAATCGTCAGCCATTTGGGATTGAGATATTTTCTTTCCTAAATTTTTGCTCTCAAGTGCATTATGCAAGATATTAAAAATATCGCTGATTTTTGTCATAGGCGAAATTATACAGAATATTGTATTAAAAATATATTAAATACGATA
>JAGAZK010000066.1 GCA_017940085.1 Campylobacter sp. | reverse complement strand
TGGCACTGGTAAGACTTTGCTTGCAAAAGCAGTTGCAGGGGAAGCAGATGTGCCGTTTTTTTCGGTATCTGGATCTAGTTTTATAGAAATGTTTGTAGGTGTTGGAGCTAGTAGAGTTAGAGATTTGTTTGAAAATGCTAAAAAAGAAGCTCCAGCTATTGTTTTTATAGATGAAATTGATGCTATTGGCAAAAGTAGAGCAGCTGGTGGTTTTAGCGGTGGAAATGACGAGAGAGAACAAACGCTAAATCAACTTTTAGCCGAAATGGACGGCTTTGATAGCGATAAAAGTCCTGTGATAGTATTAGCAGCCACAAACCGCCCAGAAGTCTTAGACGCTGCACTTCTTAGACCGGGTAGATTTGATCGTCAAGTTTTAGTTGATAAGCCAGATTTTAAAGGAAGGGTTGAGATTTTAAAAGTCCATAGCAAAGAAGTAAAACTATCAAAAAGTGTTGATATGGACGAAATTGGCAGACTTACAGCAGGTTTAGCTGGAGCAGATCTTGCAAATATTATAAACGAAGCCGCACTTTTAGCAGGCAGAGCTAGTAAAGAGGTAATCGAGCAACAAGATTTAGTTGAAGCAGTTGAGCGAGCAATAGCTGGGCTTGAGAAAAAATCTCGCCGAATAAATCCAAAAGAGAAAAAAATCGTAACTTATCACGAATGCGGACACGCACTCATAGCTGAGACAACAAAAGGTGCGGATAAAGTAACAAAAGTATCAGTGATCCCACGCGGAATCGCTGCACTTGGATATACTTTAAATACGCCCGAAGAAAATAAATTTTTAATGCAAAAACATGAACTTATAGCAAAAGTAGATGTTTTGCTTGGCGGAAGAGCAGCAGAGCAAGTATTTATCGGAGAAATCAGCACTGGAGCTAGTAATGATTTAGAAAGAGCCACTGATATAATCAAAGCTATGGTTTCAATGTATGGAATGACTGATGTCGCAGGTCTTATGGTGCTTGAAAAACAAAGAAATATATTTTTAAATGGTGGTCAAACTCTCAAAGATTATAGCGATGAAATGGCTCATAAACTTGATGATTTTGTCAAAAATTTCCTTGATGAACGCTATAAAATAGTCGTTGATACGCTTGAAATTTATAAAGGTGCTATTGAAGAAATGGTAAAAGCACTTTATGAGACAGAGACAATCGAGGGTGCAAAAGTCCGTGAGATTATAAAAGCTTATGAAGAACAAAACAATCTCCCAACTCGTCTTGATGAAAAAGAAGATGAAAATAGTGATATTCACGAAGCAAAAGAAGAAAGCAAACAATAATGGATAATAAACAAAAACTTATGTATATTTTGCCCAATCTTTTTACCGCAGGTTCTGCGTTTTTGGGCATTGTTAGTGTTTTGGCTTCTGCAAATGGTAATTTTGACAAAGCGATTTTTTACATAGTTTTATCGCTTATTTTAGACGGAATGGATGGCAGAGTTGCAAGATTAACTAAAACTACATCTAAATTTGGTGTGGAATTTGATAGTTTAGCAGATTTGGTAGCATTTGGCGTAGCTCCTGCAATGCTTTTTTATTTTAGCGTAGGGTATGAATTTGGTAAATTTGGTTCTTTAATCGCTGGGCTTTTTGTAGTATTTGGGGCAATCCGTTTGGCTAGATTTAATATCACTACAAATACAAACGAACCAAATGTTTTTATCGGACTTCCGATTCCAAGTGCTGCGATTGCAGGAGCGTTTTGGATAGGTATATATGATAAATACGAGTTTTTGCAAGGCTTACAATGGATTTTGCTAGTGATTATGGTGGGACTTGCGATATTAATGGTATCAAACGTCCGCTATCCAAGTTTCAAAAAAATCAATTATGAAAAAGCAAATTTTATTAGATTATTAATAGCTTTGTTTTTAGTGTTTTGTATGCTGTATGTATATCCGCTAGAAAGTGCTACAACATTAATTTCTATTTATGTTATTTATGGCATAATTCGCGGAATTTGGGCAAGATTTTTTGCCAAAAATATTAAATTTAAAGAAAAACAATAAGGATAAAAAATGGATAAAATAATTATTTTTGATACCACTCTTAGAGACGGAGAACAAAGCCCTGGTGCTTCTATGAATACAGAAGAAAAAATCCAAATCGCACTTCAGCTTGAAAGACTTGGTGTAGATGTTATGGAGGCTGGATTTGCCGCTGCTAGTAGCGGAGATTTTGATGCGATTAACCAAATCGCCAAACAGGCCCAAAATATCAGAGTAGCTAGTCTTGCAAGAGCTATTGAAAAAGACATTAAAGCTGCAGGAGATGCGATCAAACCAGCCAAATTTCAAAGAATCCACACTTTTATAGCCACAAGTCCGATTCATATGGAGTATAAGCTCAAAATGAAGCCAGATGATGTGATAAAAAGAGCTGTTGAAGCAGTCAAATACGCTAAAACTTTTGTTGATGATGTAGAGTTTAGTTGTGAAGATGCCGGAAGAAGCGAGATTAGCTTTTTGAAAGAAATTTGCGATGCAGCGATAAATGCAGGTGCTACGACAATAAATTTACCAGATACAGTTGGGTTTTTGTTGCCAAATGAAATTTATGCCAAAATGAAAGAAATGTGCGATTTTATCGGATCTCGTGCTATAGTTTCAGCTCACAATCACAATGATTTAGGCTTAGCTGTGGCAAATACGCTTGAGTGTATAAAAGCTGGTGCTAGACAAGTAGAATGCACCATAAATGGACTTGGTGAGAGAGCTGGAAATGCAGCATTAGAAGAGCTTGTAATGGCTATAAAAACAAGATCTGATGTTTTAAGCCCACTTCACACAGATATAGTCGCAAAAGAAATTTATCCTACAAGTCGCTTAGTAGCTACAATCACAGGTATTGAGCCACAACCAAATAAAGCAATTGTGGGCAAAAATGCATTTGCTCATGAGAGCGGTATTCATCAAGATGGTGTTTTAAAACATGCTCAAACTTATGAAATAATCAGTGCTGAAAGTATTGGTGCTGGTAAAAACAATCTCGTGCTTGGCAAACACAGCGGACGACACGCCTTTAAAGACAAATTAATCCAACTTGGATTTGATTTAAATGAAGAAGAATTAAATACCGCATTTAGCGATTTTAAAGATCTTTGCGATAAGAAAAAAGAGATTTTTGATGATGATATTAGGGCTTTGGTAAGCGATGAGATCTCAAAAGTAACTGAAATTTATGCGGTTGAAAAAATCACCACAGCTTCAAGCACATCAGGTCATACTACAGCAGCTGTGAGTATCAAAAAAGATGGTGAAATCATTTCGCAAGCTAGTCTTGGAAGAGGCACGGTAGATGCGATATTTAAAGCCATTGACAAAGCTAGTAAAAATGAAGGCGAACTAAAAGATTATAAAGTAGCAGCAGTATCTAAAGGCAAAGATGCTCTTGCAAAAGTCGATGTCAAGGTAGCTTTTGGCGATAAAGTTGTTATCGGACATGGGCTTGATATTGATACTATGATGGCAAGTGCGAAGGCGTATATTGGTGCGTTGAATAGCTTTTTATCAATGAAATAATATTTTATTTCAATTTGGCTCATCTTTTTGGCTATTTTCAAGGAGTTTGCAAAAAGCTCACGGCGATGAACTTTTTTGTTCTATCTTGTTCGCTTTTTGCTTTACAACCATAAAAATATCTCAAAAATATTTCGCCTTGCTAAATTTGTGAGAGTTTCTCTTTTAATTTTTGCAATTCCCCAGCTCGGCTTGAATTAAATTAAATTTTTTCGGCAGTTTCTGCAGTTACGAACGCTCAGTTCGCTCCTTTGAAACTGCCAAAAAATTTAATATACTCCACACAATCTGTCTTGAATATTTTTAAAAAATACAGCGAATTTTAAAATACTGCGTTTTTTGTCATACTGAGCCTTTGGCGAAGTATCTACTAAGTAAATTTAATTAAATTTGCTTTAAATTTATTCAAATTTTCTTCCAAATTTACTCAAATTTTAAAAATTTTCAAAAATTTTCAAAAATTTAACGCAATTTAAGCTAATTTTAATGGGGGGGGGTAGAATAATATTTTGAAAATTACTAAATTTAGTAAATTTGAGCTTAAATTTAGTTGTCATACTGAGCTAGAGCCTTGAGCGTAGCCAAAGGTCAGCGAAGTATCTCAAATTTAATCAAATTTAGTAGTAAATTTATTTCAAGGGAGAAAATATGCGTAAATTTAGCAAATTTGGTGTTGCTGCAGTATTAGCAAGTAGTATAATCAGCAGTGCAGCTGCAAATTGGTATGACAATATCCTTATCGGAGCTGAGATTGGCTCAAATTTTGCCTCTGTGGAGCCAAAAGATAATGTTACTTATACCACTGGTGGGACTTACAGTGTAGATTCTAGCTCTGGGTCTGTTATGGATTATGGCATAAAAGTCGGCTATGATTTTGATTTGTGGCGAGTTTATGGGGCTTTTATTTATAACAATGGTCAAGATTTTAATTATTTTAGCCCATATTATACTTCTCGTTTGGATTTCAATGTAGAAAACGATAGCTTGGATTTTTTGTTAGGAGCTGCTTGGACACCGCAAATAAGCAATAAATTTAAAATGCTTCTAGGACCTTATTTGGGGTATTCTGTGCTAAGAACAGATGTATCTCTAAAAACATCAAATAGTGGCGTTATTACAAGCTATGAAGAAAGAAACTATACTCAAAATGGTATCATTTATGGAGCAAGACTTGGTGGGATTTT
>JAGAZK010000008.1 GCA_017940085.1 Campylobacter sp. | reverse complement strand
TTAATCAAGTTCAAAATCTAAATTCAATCGAGGAATCAGTAGGAAATTTCAATGTTTTACAAATTGCCAAAGATCACAATGCTACAAAATGTATTGAGAAATTAAAAGAGATTGGGTATAGAAGTGGTGAATAAAGATGAAAAAATGCGTTTTTTTATGTTTAATTACTACTTTAATTTTTGCAGATAAACCAAATGTAGAACAATGTAATTTAGCAGATAGTCCGCTAGGTCAAATTATTGGCAAATATGAAAGTAATAACAACTACAATATTGCTAATGCTTTGCACCCATATCGAAGCTTAAATTTGCAACTTACACAAATGACACTAGCAGAAATCAGAAGCAGACAACAAAGAGGAACTAATATTTTACACGCCACAGGTAGGTTTCAAGTCATTGGTGTAACTTTGGGAGATGCAGTAAAAACATTAGGTCTAAATTTGAGTGCAAATTATGATAAATTTATGCAAGATAAAATTTTTACAGAATATCTTGTTTATACAAAACGCAAAGGATTAGGAAATTATCTTTTTGGTAGTAGCAATGATGTAGAAAAAGCGTCTTTACAAGTAGCACAAGAGTGGGCTAGTATGCCTGTTCCACCTGGATACAAAACCAATAAAGGTGCTGTTTCTGATGGTTCTAGTGCTTATTATGGTGGAGATGGCGTAAATCCTTCAAAATCAAAAATAAATTATACTACTATAAAATCTGCACTTGAAAAAACAAAGCAACAAATTCAAGATGGAAATTGTACCGCAGACGAACAAATAGAAGATGAAAATGACAATAAAGCTGATAAAGATGATACAAATATCGGTAAAAGTGTTGGCGGTAGAATTATTAATCCAAATTTTCCAAATTTAACAGGTAGAGTTGATTATACAAGCGTAGAAGCTTGTTCGCAATCAACACCTGCAAGTAATGCAATTTGCAATATGGCAAATTCTCAAAAAAGTGGTAATAAAATTTATGAAGTCGAAAATACTACTTTAAAACGCACTATTGAAGTAGAAAAAGAAAATTATGTTAATCAAGAAAATAGATTATTTTTACAAGAAAAGAGAAATCAACTTATTTTAAACAATCAAAAAATTTCAAGTGAAAAGGAAAAATAATGACTTTTGATGAAAAAATAAAACTTATAAACGAACAATTAGATGAAAAATTTGGTTCTAGTTTAATTGAAGATGAAAATCGTGAGATAGCACGATGTTTTATAAAAATTTTAGATGAATTTGCTAGAAGTGATAATTTAGAAGAAGATCATAGACATTGTGGTGGGTTTGATCAAATTTGGAATTTATGTAAAAATTCTTGTGGCAATGAAGTAGATTATCATTTTAGTGGTGAAAATATAGAAAATTTATATTCAGAGTTTCAAGAAGAATTTACTACTTTATATAATTTTTTTAATGATTTTGGAGAATTAGAAACACCAGTAAAGTGTTGTATAGAAGATAGCGGTTTTGATTTAGATGAAGCAAAAAAAAGAATTGTTGATGATGGATTGAGTCAAATTTATAATTACGATTTGTTAGATGTCTATATGAAAGACAAAACTGATATTGTAAAGAAATTTGCTGATATGAAAGGTTTTTCGTATGAAGCTATTTTAAGTGAATTACATATAGACGAGCAAGAAAATACACAACGAGTGAAAAGGCGTAGATAATGGGCGGAGCAAGTGGAGCAAATTTAATTGCAACAGCTTATATTTTTGGTGGGGCTTCTATTGTATTTGCAACTATGCCTTTTATGTTTGCAATTTTAAAGGGTATTTTAAAAGCTAATCAAAATCAACATTCCGCTTCTATTGGTAAATCAATTAGTATTGCATATTTGGTGCATACTTTTTCTTGTATATTTTTTGTATTGATGATTAAATTATTAGATAAATTAAATCAATTATCTAGTGATTATACAATTGAAGGTAAAATTTTTGAGATTTTTTGGACTAGGGGAAAAAGCGAAATTTTTGCTCTTGCAGGTGCTAGTGGTTCTGTTGAAGAAGAGGGTGCATATTTAACGCTTTATGCTATTCAATTAATATTTGATTTAGGCATTTTGTTTATGCCGATTATTTTGCTTATATTGGCTTTTACTTATGCTTTGTTGCAAACAAAAAAAGATAGTTATCAAAATAACTATACAGGATTTGCTTCTTGGTTAGCAATTTCTTTAATAGTAGTAATACTTCTTTATTTATTGTGGGCTAAAATCGCAGGAGTTGCGATGTTTATGCCAAGTAGCGATAGCGTTTTATCATTAATGCAAAAAACATATATTGAGATGTTAAATCTTGGTTCATAAAGGAAAAATATGAAAAGTAAATTTGAAAGCGATATAGTTGAGTTTTTAAATCCATTGTATGAAAAATATGTTGATTCTTATACAGATAAAGAAATTTCAAAAGAAGTTTTTGAAAATTTCATAGTAGAATACAAAAAAATACTTACAATAAATCCGCAAGAACAACTTACCATTTCAGACGAACAAGCTTTTAATATGATTGAAGTAAGTTTAAATGATTTTTATGACAAATTTGAAAAAACGATAAATGAAACTAAAAAAAATGCTAATGAAAATTTAGAACAAATTCAAACAGAAAATCAAGAGCAACTTGAAAAATCAACTTTTGATAGTATTCCTGAGCTTAATAATAGATTTAGAGCCGATAGTGCATATTTTTTACTTTTAGCCAAAGTAATAGAAATGAAAAAATTAGATATTAACAATGATGAAATAGCTCAAAAATTAAGTAAAGATTTTGAAATTTTAGAAAACATTATCACAAATAAAATTTATGATGGAGTTGATTATGACTTAGCTAAAAATCAATTTTTGGATCTAAAAGAAAACATTTTTAATAATGAAAATTTAGAAGTTAAAAGGAACAAAAGATGAGCGAAATGAGTGAAAAAGATTTTCAGATATTATTTTTAAAAGACTTAGTAAAAAATCAAGATAAATTTGAGATGGATTTTCCGCATTTGCAAAACGAAATTCAAAAAATTTCAAAAATGTTTAAAAATATTTGTTCTCAAATGAATTTAAATTTTGATGATGAAAACGATTTTAACAAGGCTTTAAATAGTCTTTATGAAGTTTATATTGAGAAAAAAACCAATGTTTTAAATGGGTTTGAAACAGAAGAGCAATGTGCCGATTTTTATAGTAAAAATTTTGATGGAGAAGTTTTAAATGCAAACAATGGATACAAAGATTATGTAAATGATTTTCTATCTATTCAAACACAAGATCTATTTTCTAAAAGTCATAATTATATTGATTTCATTAAGACATATTATGGAGATTATAAGCAAGATGAGATTACAGATATGCTTTATGATGAAATTTGCGATAGTTCCAAAGAAAAAGATGAAGTTATAGATGTCTTGCAAGATTTAGATTCTAATTATGCCGATGAATTTAATGAACTTGATGTAAGACTAAATAGATTTGATTTTTCAAATGGATCAGATTTGGTTGTGAGTCCAAATGATATGTTTGAGTGGATACAAGATAAAGATAGTATAGTTTTCCCTTTTGATGAAAAAGATACGATAGACAATAAAGATTTCGCTTTTGCGTTCGCACAAGAGTGTATGAGTCCAAAAACAAAGCTTTCTGATTTAAAAGAAATGCTACATTTACTAAAAGCAAAAAATATGCAACTTTCAAAAATGCTCGATGAAGCTAAAAATCATAAATTAGATGTCGTTAAAGAAATCAATGAAGAGTTTAAAAAATCTCAAAATATTAAAAGTGATTTTAGTGAAATTTACAAAAATAATTTCGATGTAAATTTAGATGAAAGTATTTATGAAAAAGTAAAAAAACAAGCAAGATATGATGAATATCAAAAAGCAAGAGATAACGATGAAAAGGTATATAAAGATACTAAATGGAGTAAAAAATAGATGAAAAAGTTAATTTTAATCGTTGCTTTATGTTTTACTTCTGCCTTTGCGTGTCTTTGTTCTCCGCAAATTTTACAAGCATTTCAACAATTAGAAACAAAAGTAAAACAATCTTTAATGGCTCAAAAAAGCCAACTTAATTCATTAAAATCAAAAGTTGAAAATAGCATAGATTTGCTTGATGAGCAAAATTTAAATCTTAAAAAAGCAAATGAGATTGAAGCAAATTTGGAAATTAGAAAAGAAAAATTAATATTTTTAATGCAACAAAAAATGGAGCTAGAAAAATGAAAAGGTTGGTTTTATTAACAATAATTTGCATAAATTTTAGTTTTGGATACGGAACTTTTTCTCTTTCAGGTGCTGATGGTATAGTCCAAGCATTTCAAGATCTTGATAAAGAAATAGAACAACAAAACAACGAACTTATTCAAAAGTATGAGAGTGAAATTCAACCGCTTGTTAATGAAATCAATGCTCTTACAAAGGCAAATGAAGTTCTACTTAAAAAAATTCAGGCACTAGAAAAAAATCGTCTTTTAAATTCTGAAAATGAGATTTTTTTATTAGAACAAGAATTAAATTTATTAGGTAACGAAGCAAATATTAATGCTGAAAAGGTTGCTGATGAGTGAGATTGATTTACTAGAATCAAAACAAAATAAACTTGTTATAAATATTTTTGGAGCACCGGGTGTTGGCAAATCTACTTTGGCTAAAAATTTACAAGAATTTATGCAAAAGCAAGGTTATGGTTCGTATTTAGTAGAAGAATTTGCAACAAAGCTTATTAAAGAAAATAGAATTGATGAACTTAAAGACCAAATTTTTGTATCGCAAAATCAAGCAAATATGATTAAATTCGGATTAGATCAATCAAATTTAGTAATTTGTGATAGTCCGCTACAACTCGGTAAAATTTATAATTCAGATTATACAAAAGAAAATAAAGTTTCAAATTTAATAGATTATGCGGAAAAAAATTATACAAGTATTGATCTATTTTTGCAACACGATAGTCAAACAGAAAAAACTTATACTATGCAAGGCAGAGTTCATACATTAGAAGAGAGCAAATTTAAAGAAAAAGAACTTTTGGCAATTTTACACGGCAAAAAACTTATTTTTGCTAGTAGAGATATGGATTTAGAAACGCTTTTTATAAAGATTAAAAACACTGATGAATTTAAAAATTTTACTAAGGAGTTAAAAATGGAAAAAGAAAAACTAATCAATCTTTACAAAGAAAATAATGCAGAACATTTTCAAAATGAAGAAAGATTTAAAAAAATAGAAGAAGAAACTTCAATAGAAATGGGCGACCCATACGGAGAATATAGATATGAAGTGAAAGAAAATCAAAAAAACGAAGAATTAGCTCTATATTATATAGAAGAGCGAACAGAAAGCAATGAATTGATGTTTAGAATAATAACTTTAAATAAAGAAGATTCAAACTCCGATGAAAAAGTTACTGATTTAATAGAAATAAAAAAAGCTTTATATTGGGAATCTCAACAATGTGATTTATATTCAAAACAAAAATTCAGAGATTTTGCAAAAAAAGTAGATGAAAAATTAATTGAACATATTTGTGAAAAATATTATTCAGGCTATGAAAACGCCGAAAAAGACCAAGAATTCTTTAAACAAAGTAAAGTTGCTTATGATGATAATGGATTTATTAAAGGAATTCAGGCTATTGGCTATAATGGTTGGTTAGATATTTCGTCTTCAAAAAATTTAGATAGTTTAGATACTCTATTCAAAAATGAATATTTTGCAAAAAAACACAATTTATATGAAATTTGCGACTTGTTAGATGACGGATTAGGAACTTCTGAAAGACGAGTAGGCTTTTTCCCAAAAGATGAAGTAAAAGATTTTATTGCAAAAGATGAAACAGGTATTACCACAAGAGCCTATGAATATAAAATTTATAATTCAGACGGCGATGTAACCGAAGTATTAAAAAACGAAGTTAGAAATGAATTGCTAAATCAAAATTCTGAATTTGAAGAATCAAATGAAACAAATCATAAAAGGAAAAGACGATAATGAAACTATTTATAGCAGAAAAACCTGAATTAGGTCGTGCAATCGCAAGTGCATTAAATGGCACGGCAATAAACAATCAAACACATATCCAAAAAGGCGATAATATCATTACTTGGGCGTTCGGTCATATTTTAGAACTTGCCGAACCAAAAACATATAATCCAAATTATGAAAAATGGAATTTGGCTGATTTACCTTTAAAAATAGACAAATTTAAGTATGTGCCTATTTATCAAAGTGCAAATCAATTAAAAGTAATTTGTAATTTCATTAAACAAAACAATATAACAGAAATCGTCCATTGTGGGGACGCTGATGATGAAGGTCAAATTTTAATCGATGAAATTTTAGCTTATGCAAATAATACAAAGCCTGTAAGCAGACTTTTGATAAACGATAATACCGAAAAAGGTGTCAAAGAAGCTCTTAGCAAAATGAAGCCAAATTCAGAGTTTTACGGACTTTCACAGCGTGGATTTGCAAGAAGCCAAGCCGACTGGATTGTAGGTATAAATTTGACAAGAGCTTTTACAACTTTTGCAAAAAGTAAAGGTTATCAAGGTGTTTTAACGCTTGGTAGAGTTCAAACGCCTATTTTGTCATTAGTCGTAAATCGTGACTACGAACACGAGAATTTTAAAAGTGTGTTTTATTATGCCATTAGTGGCGAATTTGGCATAGGAATAAACCTAGTAAGAGCAAATTTGAAAACTGATGAGAAAATCACAGATGAAAATCAAGCAAACAATATAAAAAGCGAGTGCGAAAACGGCACTGCAAAAATCGATTTTGTTAAAACAGAACATAAATTTGAAAATCCACCTTTGGCATATAGCCTACTTAAACTTCAAGTTGATTGTAGTAAGATTTTTGGTTATAAGCCTGAAAAAACAATGCAAATAACGCAAGATTTGCGAGAAAAACATAAAGCAATTACTTACAATCGAAGCGATTGCGAATATTTGCCAACTACGCTTTGGGAAGAAGCTCCACAAACGATTGAAACATTAAGAGCAAATTTTAGTGCAAATGATGATATTTTAAAATTCATAAATAGTGCAAATCCAAACATTAAAAGTGCAACTTTTAATGATGAAAATATCACAGCTCATCACGGCATTATTCCGACAGGTCAAAAATTATACATTGACGGACTTTCACAAGAAGAATTAAATGTTTATACGCTTATTGCAAAACGCTATTTAGCACAATTTTTTGAGAAAAAAGAATATGACAGCACACAGCTTCAAATTTCGATAAACGAACACAAATTTATTGCTTCGCAAATTAATGTTACAAAACATACTTTTGATAGCTTCTTAGGTAATGCAATCGATAAAGACGATGATGAAAGCGAAACAAACGAAAATGTAGGCGTTGATTTTAGAAATATCAAAGAGAGTGATAATTGTTCTTTAAAATCGATAGAAATGAATAAGAAAAAGACAAATCCAAAGCCATATTATACAATGGCGACGCTACTAAAAGATTTAACAGGTGTCGCAAAATACGCCAAAGATGAACGCATTAAAAAGCTTTTGCTTGAAAAAGACAAAGGCAAAAAAGGCGAAAACGGCGGTATAGGAACACCTGCGACAAGGTCTAGTCATTTAAAAAATTTAGTTGATAAAGGCTATATCGAAGTAAGCAATGACAAAAAGCAAGTTGTAAAATCAACAGCAAAAGGTAAAGAGCTAATCAAAAATGCTCCAAATTCATTGAGCTGTGTTGATATGACTGCGTTATGGTTTGAGCAACAAAAAGAGATTGAAAATGGAAATCTCACAAGAGAAGCATTTTTACAAGAAATCACAAAACAAATTTCAGATGAAATTGCAAATTTAAAAGGAAATACACAAATGAGTTTTGAAAGTGCTATTAAATGTCCTATTTGTAATAAGGGATTTTTACGCAAACTACAAAATAAAAAAGACAATAGCTATTTTTGGAGTTGTAGTGAGTGGAAAGCAGATAAAACAGGTTGCAATGCGATTTTTAACGATAATAAAGGCAAACCTGATTTAACTACAAAACCAAAGCAAGAACAACAATCAACTGGCATTAAATGCCCTAAATGTGGCAAAGGCGAATTAGTCAAATTTGACGGAATTTCAAAGAAAACTGGTAAGCCTTATACGATGTTTAGTTGCACGGAGTGGAAGCAAGGTTGTGATTTTAAATGTTTCCCTGATGAAAATGGAAAACCAAAGATTTAAGGATAGAAAAATGTATTACTATATAGAACCAAATTTATTGATAAAAGAAAGCGAAGTTGAAGCGATACAAGTTAAAACTTTCTTTGATAGAGATGATGGATTTGATATTTGTTTTAAATTGATTATTTATACAAAAGCAAATAGAGTTTTTGATTTTGTAATCCATAGAAATGTTATGGATATTGTAATAGAAGATCTGACAACAAATTCTTTTGAAATTGAAAGAGAATTGACACTTAATTTTATACTGAAAATTAAGAAAGAAGTAAATAATTCTAAAAAAGAACAATATCATTTAATGAATTTAAACGCTATGTTTGAATTGTATGTTGATAAAACAATTAACGATATAAAAAACAAAGATAGTGAAATATTAAAGGATAACAAATGAAAAAACTATTATTTTTAATCTGTTTAGCAAATTCGTTAATGTTCGCACAAAATTTGCAGAATTATGAGTTAATAAATTTAGCAACAAATGATTTGCGTGGAATTGAAGTTGATGATGAAGAATGCCAAAAAGCAATACTTGATTTTTACTCATTAGTTGTCAAAGATAGCAAACTAAACATAAAACTTACAAAAGAGTATAAAGAGTGTATGTATAAAAAAGCTAACGGACACAAAATCGAAGAAATCAAAGAGCTTGAAAGAGAGTTAAAAGCAAGAAAAAATGCACTCAAAAATGAAATAGCTGAATTTGTTGAGAAGTCAGACAGCAATGAAACTCAAATTTAAGTAGAAAGGATAAACAATGGAAAATCAAGAATTTCAAGAATTTGTAATACAGGCAAAGAAATGTGGTTTAAATATCATTGAATATAAACAAAATGACAAAGTTTTGTTAGTTGGCGTTGGAGAAAATGAAACCGATGTAACAAAAGGATTTTATTGGCAAATACATAAAAATGATATAGAAACTGATTTAAAAACTTTTGATGTAGATACACAAAAAATGTGGTTAAATGAAGATAAACATTTATTCAAAGGCAGAGAATATCAATATGAATTGAAAAAAGAGTGGATTGAAAAGATGGATAAACTTAAAAAAATTTTAGAACAAAATAAGGAATTAGCTGTATATAGAAATAATGGAGCTTATTATACGATTTTTAAACCTGATACAGATGATAAAACAAATTTGGTTAAAGAAACTGATTTGATGAAAATAAAATCAATCCTTAAAGATTTTAAATTTCCAAACGAACAAGAACAAGCGGTTAAAAATTTAGAAAAAAAAGTCGATGAAAAATTAATAGAACACATTTGCGAAAAACACTATTCAGGCTATGAAAATTGCGAAGCAGACCAAAAATTCTTCAAAGAAAGCAAAGTTGCTTATGATGATAATGGCTTTATTGAAAAAATACAACTTATTGGAGATAGCAATTGGATATATTTAAGAACCAATTTTGATGATATGATAGAGTTAGATAAATTTTTCTCTGAAAGTGAATATGTGAAAAAACAGCAAGGAGAAAAAACGCAAACTTTTCAAATTTACTTTACCCAAATAGATAGCGATACAAATACGCTAAGTGAATTAGGTGGGATAGGTTTCCAAAGCAAAGAACAAGCTATTATAGAAGCTACTGATGAATATAAAGCCATTGGCACTCTTTTAGATGATTTATACGAAAAATATAAAGGTCAAGGCGATATAGATTATGATTCAAAGTCGTTTAAGACAAAATATGGAATTTTTAGAATAGAAAATGTAGCAATCGAAAATATATCATCTGAAAATAATGAAGAAATCAAAACCACTGGAAGTATAAACAAACCTAGAAAAAGGCGATAAATGTTTATTTTTATATTGTTTCTTTTATTTGCTGGTCTTGTATGGGCGTTTTCAAGCGATTGGGACAAAAGAGAATTATTTAGATTTTCAGCTTTTGTTATAGGTTTTTCTGCTTTTTGCTCATTTACGCTTTTTAGTATGAGCCAAAATGATTTTGAATTTAGTAAAGTTACAAATCAAAAAGTAGAAAAAAAAGATCTAATTGCGACAATAGCTAAAAAAAGCAATATTTATGCAACAAATAAAAAAGATACAATCTTAGAAATTATAAAAAATGTTGGTGAAAATGAAAATCTGCTTGGTTATACACTTGTATTTCAAAAGCTTTCTTTTAGCAAACCTAGTATTGTAAGTGGGGTTGAATTCGAAAAGGAAATTTTTATCAAAGCCGATCCACAAAAATTTGCAGGTTTAAAAGAACTTCGTCTTTATACGCTCGAAACTGCAAACAATATATGTAAAAAATTTAATTTAAAGCCAAAACATTTAAAAGATAGTGGAAATCGGTTTTATTTGATTTATATCCCATTTTTTATATTTGGAATTTTGTTTATCGCTAAATCATCAAAAATACCGCCTATTACGATTTTGGCAAATCAGCAAAGATATTTTGATGAAGTTAGTAAAGATATGGTTTATAAATTTTATGCAAATCGCAAAGATATAAAAAAAGATAGAGTAGAAATTTTGGTAAATAAAGAAGAAAAAAAACTTTTAAAAACATTTTATGCAACAATTTCAAATGATGAAAAAGATGAAAAAAATCAAATTAGTAGCAGTTTTATTTCAACTATATTTTTTCTAAATTTGAAAAATTTAAAGCCTACCAAAATAAACAATACAGACGAAATAAAATCACCTATTTATCAAGCAATTTTTAAAAAAATCAAAGGTTATGTAGCAAGTAGAGAAGAAACGCTTGATTATAATCAAGAACTTCAAAATAACGATAATTTTGTTGAATTTTTCCTAATGGATTTATGGGAAAGATATACAAATGATATAAATATTTCAGTTGCAAATTTAGAAGTTTTAGCAACAAATGAATTAGAACTTGAATTCTTAGGTGCAATCGATACTATAAGTATAAATAGTGTCAAGCCAAAAGGAGCTTCGCTTTTTTATCGTTATATGTATTTTAAAAATAGAATTAAGGAGTATGTAAATGAACAAGACAAAGAAAACAACGCAGAGCAACAAACCGAAGAAACAGCAAAAACGGCTTAAAGTAAGGAGAAGACGATGAAAAGGTTGATTTTATTAACAATAATTTGCATAAATTTTAGTTTTGCCTGTTCTAATACTTGCAATGATCCAATGCTACCTGGTATGCAATCAATGAAATCACAAGCTTTGTATCAACAAGCAGAAGTAAATTTGGCACTTCATATTGATAATTTAAATGCAGTTTTAAAAAATGCAGTAGTTCAGACAGAAAACAATAATAGGCGAATTTTAGAGCAAAATTTAGCTCTGCAAAAAGAAAATTTATTTAATAAAGAAAAAGAAGTTTTTACAAGAAAACAACAAAATCAAGTTCAAAGTATTATAAATAGTGTAGAAAGTAATTAAAATGGAAGTAGTTCAAAGTCAAGTTCGTCATCACCGACCGCAAAAAACTAGTTTTAAAAAATATTTGCAAGAAGATGATTTAGCTTCTATATTTTTAAAAGTTTTTGGAGTAGTTTCGATTATTTGTTGTGTAATTGCGTCTTTTACATTAGGATTAAATTTACAAGTTTTTATAACAACTGCTTTTGTGATTTTTTTAGCGTGTTTTTTCGCTATTTATTCATCGCCGTCTGAAATGAGTTTTGAAGAAAAACAAAAAGAAGCAGTTGTTTCAAACGAACCAAAATCTAACTATATGCTTCATTTGGGCAACGAAGTAAAAAAATTCTATGGAGACGCTGTTAAAAGCAGTAAACATAAAAATAATCAAACAAGACCGATTTTAGTAAATGCCGAACTTGTAAAAAGACATTTTTTGTGTATGGCAACAGTAGGTGCAGGGAAATCAGTTTTAATGAAAGGCTTAATCGAACAATGTGTTGTTTTGGGTGGTGGTTGTTTAGCTATTGATGGAAAAGGAACTGATGAATTTGCAAAAGAAATTTACGGACTTGTAGCTTCTCTTGGTAGAGAAGATGATTTTTTTCATCTAAATTTTCTTGATATGAATAATACACATACAATAAATCCGCTTTTAAGTGGTTCAGCTCTTTCTATTTATGAAATTTTAATTGCTTTGCTTATCGGCGAAGAAAACGAATGGAAAGCAAAACAAAAAGAATTTATGAAAAACATTTTAAAAATTATGGTTTATAAAAGAGACAATGAAAAAGATTTTATTTTAAATTTTTCAACTTTGCAAGAGCTTATGAGTTTAACTAGTCTTGCAAAATTAGCCATCGATTATAAACATTTAGTTGATCAAGATATAGGTATAAAGGATTTTGTTTTATTTGTAAGTTCATCAATCGAAATAGCTTATGATGATTTTTTAAAGGGCAATCCGCAAGATAAAAAATGGGTTGATACAATTATGAAACAAGCTTCGAATTCTGATTTACAAGGCGTTTATGATGTCGGAGTTTCAGTTGGAGCTTGGCGTTCTGTTCTTACAAATTTGGGTAGCGATTATGGTAGAGTTTTTAATGCCCCAAATCCTGATATAAGTCTTTGGGAAGCTACACAAAGAAATAAAATAATTTTTGTTACACTTCCTACAATGGATTCTGATACTACGCCACGAGAACTAGGGCGACTTATTTTAGGTCTTATAAAAGGCGTTTCAGCTCAGAAAGCAAAATATGCAAAAGAACCAAAAATTCCTTTTGTATGTTATTGCGATGAGCTTGGAAGTTATGTAACAGAAGGCTATGGACGATTAGAATCTAAATCAAGAGCTATTGGCATTCCTATGTTTCCATTTTTTCAAAGTCCGGCACAAATTGATGTGGTTGCAAAAAATGATTATGAGAGAAAAGAAATTATAGATGTTACAGGTTGCCATATTTTGATGAAAAATTTACACCCTGAAACAACAAAGTTTTATAATGAAATGATACCAAAACAAAAAGTTATTAGTAGAAATTACGCAGAAAGAAGAGAGAGTGCAAAAGGCGAAGGAAGCACAGAAGATTCATATCAATATGAAGAAAAAGATGCCATAGAACACAATGAAGTTATGAATATGAGTAACGGAGAAATGATGGTTTTTGCAAATGGTAAAATGTATAGATCTGTTGCGTGTAGTGAAACCACTTTAAGAACTATGGGTAAAAAAATTATTTATCAAGGCAAAACAGCTCAAAAAATACCTTTGACACAATGTCTTTCTAAAAAGCAATTTTTCAGCGAAGTTAATAATATTTTAGATGACGAACTTAAACAAATTGTAGGTTTATAGTAGTTGTATTGTAATAGTATTATAAATGTAAAATTTTTAAAAACATTTTACTTATCCTTTAATTTTAAGTTACTTATAAGCTAATTATAAGTAAAATACATTTAACATTTTAAAGGAGAGTATATGAGTAAGATAATTACTTTCGCCCACCCAAAAGGTGGTGTTGGTAAGACTATGTTAGCATTTAACTATTGTGTTAATTTGCTATTAGGTAAGCAAAAAAGATTTTGTATTATCGATCTAGACGGACAACACTCAATTACAAATTTTAATAAAATTCGCAATGCCTATGAACTTTCAGGTTTAGATATTAAACATTTTGACAATGATAAGGATTTGGCAAATTTTATTCAAAATAATGATTATGAAATAGTTGTAATTGATACAGGTGGTTTTGATAGTTCTTTAAATAGAATTGTTTTAGCACTTAGTGATATTATAATTACGCCTGTCAGCGATAGTCCAGTTGAAACACTTCGCTTATTTGATTTTAATAATATTTTGAGTGATATAGCAAAAGAAATGGGCTTAAATGAACTAAAAACACATATTGTTTTAAATCGTATTCACAGCTCCGTAAAAAATATAGATACCCTTAAAGCACCGTATTCAAGATGTAGAAATTTTACATTTTTTGATAGTGTTATAAGAGATAGAGCAAGATACAAATTTTCAATCGCAGGTGGTAAATCTGTTTTTGAAGAAAATAAATACGAATATGACAAAAAAGCGGTTAAAGAGCTAAGAAGTCTATTTAAAGAAATTGAAAATTTGAAATAAAGGATAAAAAATGGCAAGACAAATATCAAACGAAATTTTAGCAAATATAGGTAAAAAATCTGAAATGGTTGAAAATGGTGTATCAAAAGATACTAAAAACGAAGCGGTGCAACAAGTTGTTAAAAAAGAACAAATTCAAAATTCGCAGACTAAAAGTGGGAAACAAATAAGTATTTATGTTTCAAAAGAAACAAAAGAAAAATTATCTCAAATTTCAAAAACAAAAAATGTAAATTTGACAAATTTAATCAAATTTATGGAAAACACTTTTTATGAAAAGAAAATTGAGTTTGATCCAAACGAAAGTAAATTTAGTGATTTAGATAAATTAGCTAAAAATGGCAGAAAAGTTGGAATATCACTTATTTTAGATTTTGAAACAATGCAAAATAGAGCAAAAGAGCGTAAATTTGAAAAAATGAGTGATTATTTTGACAAAATGTTTGAAATAATAATACCTGAAATTGATAAATAGAATTTAGGTGGGGCTAAAAGCCCCTAGATTAACATTTAAAGAATTGGCGTTCGCTTAAATGTTAATCAGCATTATACCAAAAAAGGAGTAAAAATGCTGATTGAAATTTTAGAAATTTTTTTATTCACATTAATAGGTGTCGCTTGGGGAAGCTTTGCGACTTATCAAATTTTAAAAGAATTTAGTAAAATTAAAGGATAAAATATGAACAGATCTAATTATGTTGCATTAATAGTTGTAACTGCTCTTTTTGTTTTGATGGGTATGCCCTTAGCTAATGCAGTATTGGCTAAAACAGGGAAAGAAGCGTTACTAATATTACCTATGTTATTTTTTGTGCTTGTGCTTTTTAATATGTCGTTAGGTGTTATAGCAGGAAAAGGTATAATTCGTTATTTAAGCAATGGCGAAATATTGCTGGTAGCAATATTTGTTACATTTCTTAGTTTATTTGTAAATTGCGGATTAATTTTTATGTCCAAACAGGTTACCATATTTTTTCAAGAAATGGGCAAGAAAATTTGTGATAATAAATTATCTTTTTTTGCTTTATTTCTTATCGTTCAAGTAATTTTAGCAAATGTTGCGTGTTTTGTAGCTTATTCGAGCAATTTCAGCAATGATTATTAAATAAAAAAGGAAATTTGATGATAAAATTAAACCCAAATTTACGAAATTTCGTTCTTGATGACAAAATTATTAAATTTTGCAAAAAAAACGATTATATAAAAATTTATGAAGATAATATTTCTTGCGAATTTGCAAAAAACAAAGGCGAAAAAACAAGATATATCATACAAATAGACAAGAGATATAGAGAAGCAAAAATATATCTTGAAAACTTGGTCGGCGAATTAACAAATTGCCGTAAAATCAATATTTAATTTTAAAGATTAAAGGATTAAAATGAATAATTTATATATTTTTGCAGGTGTAAATGGAGCAGGAAAATCAACTTTTTATATAAATCAATTAGAAAATAATGATTTTTATGGAGCAAGAATAAATTCTGATGAAATTGTGCGAGAATTTGGCGATTGGAACAATCCGCTAGACCAAAATAGGGCAGGGAGACTTGCTATAAAACTCCGTAACTCATATTTGAAAAAAGGCATTGATTTTAATATTGAAACTACGCTTAGTGGTCATTCTATTGTAAATTTCATTAAACAAGCTAAAAAAAGTGGTTATAACATAACACTATTTTATGTTGGACTTGAAAGTGTTGAACTATCAAAACAAAGAGTTGCTATTAGAGTGGCAAAAAAAGGACACGGAATTGACGATAAAACACTAGAAAGGCGTTTTTCTCAAAGCTTTGAAAATCTAGCCAAAATAATTCCAATTTGTGATACGATTTATTTTTATGACAATAGCAAACTTATAAAAAATCAAGATGAACAAAAATTTTCAAATTTGATAAAAATTGCTGAGAAAAAGGATTTTAATATAACTATTTATAAAAGCATAGAATGGTTTGACGAAATGCTAAAATCTTGTTTAAATCCAAATTTTCATTTTTTTATAGATAGTTATTTTGATGAGATAGAGCAAGTGGCAAATAATAGAAATATTAAAGATATATTATTTGATAAAAATAATGAAATTAAGCAAAATGAAAAGCCTAAAATTAAAAAGAGATTACAATGATACAGCCTGCTAGAAGTTCGCACTCAACTAGTTTTTTAAGGGAAGCAAGGGACGCTCTTGTGCTGATAGATGATGAAAAAACAAGAGACTATTTTTTACAAAAAATAGCTCTTATTATTGAAAATAGAGAAAATCCTGATAAACTTTTTACAGGAGCAAGAGCTACGAAAGAGCAACTTTTGGCATATTTAAAACAACAAGGTGAAATTAAAACTGCGAATGTATGGTGTAGAAATTTAATAATCGATTATGAAAAAATCGCTGAATTAAAACAAATTTTAGGAAAAAGACTTCTTCAAAATGGCATTGTTGGTGTTTTAGAAATTCATTTGCAAGATAGAGAAATAAATTCACCGCATATTCAATTTATTGGCACGAATGCCGAATTTGCAGAACAAATTATAGCTCAAACTTTGGTTAGAATGAATTATGAGATGAATTTAGAATCTGCTATGGGTAAAAAAGATTTTAAACCTAGATATTTGCAAGAACAAGACGCAAGAATTAATGATTTGCAAGAGAATTTAGAAATAAACGAATATACAAAAGAGCAAGAAAAAATTAAAGCCGAACAAGGAGATGATTTAAATGAATTTTTAATTAGTATGAAGCGAAGCAATAGACGAACGATTAAACAAATTGATGAAATTTGTAAAAATTTAAAACAAGAAAGCAAGATGTTAAAACGAGCAAAAGAAATTGATGAAGTTCGTTTTAAAGGTAGTAGAAAACAAAGAATTCGCAATTTAAAAATGCGAATACATAAGAGAAAAAGGTAAAGTAAGGTTAATACTTTAAGCTATTTTTTAAGTATTAAATTTGTTTTTTTGATACTCTCTTTTTCAATTTTATGAAATAGAGAAAAATATGCAAGAAAATGAAATCTTAGAAAAAATAGCCTTAGCCGAAAAAAGTATTAGCGAAGCTTTGAGAGTTATTCAAGAACAAAAAGAGATTATAGAAAATCTCAAAAAGGAGCAAAGCAATGCAAGTATTGAGCGAACGACAATTAATGAAGCTAAATCAAGAGATGAGCTTGGAAGAAGCGTGGGAGGCATTGGAGAAAATTCCACTAACTTGGGAGATGATAGACCAAATAACGCCGATTTTGCAATTATACAAAGTGGAGCAAACAATGTTATACACGATGTCGAACAATCTATTGACACAAGACGAAGCCGAAGCAGAGAAACGCTCGGCACAAATATCGGTAGCAATGGGAGCAATAACGCACAAACAATACGAGAAAGAGATACAAGCGATAGAAGCGAGAACTTACAAAGATTAATATCACGAGGTTTTGAATATGCAAATAGTATATTCAAAACCAATTCAATTCAAACAAACAATATTACATCACAATCATTAGATAAAAAATACACATTTCGAATTTCTTTTGATGATATTTTAGGCAATCAAGTAAAAACATTTGAATATCAAGGCAATGATTTAGAAATGGATTTTATTTTTGATGATTTATCTATTGATTTTGAAAATTTTAAAGATGAACAAGTTAAATATTTTCAAGACAACGATAATAGTTTTGATTTAAATCTTTTTATACAACAAATCGAAGCTCTTGATCATATTACAATAAGAGTTACTGATAATAAAGAAAATAAAATAGTTGAAGAATATAAAGAAATTTTGCCTGATGGAATTAGGCAAGTTTGGACTGATAACACCACTGCATTATGGGAACTTTACTTAAAAATTGAAGATTTGAAAAAAAATACAAAAGGAAACGGAGATAAT
>JAGAZK010000065.1 GCA_017940085.1 Campylobacter sp. | reverse complement strand
TTTGAGATGAGCTTGAGATTTGGCTGGGATTTTTATGAAATCTACTTTTTGCATTTGCATCATACCATTTGTATGAATATGCGTATGAAGCTCGGTAACATCGCTTTTATCTGTTTGAGCTGAGATTAAATTTATATCTTTGTCGCTATTATTTTTAATAATCATAAAAGCAGCTGAGTTTAGCACTCCTGGCATACTCGTCCTAGCATAAGGATCTAGCACCTCAATATCTCCACCAAAAGCAAAAGACAATGCCAATGCCCCTAAAATCAATTTTTTATTCATAAAATTTCCTTAAAATGATAATTTGAACAATTCAAAATTATAAGAAAAACGCTTTAAATTTTACTTAAAATTTAGAAACTTGGTATTATAATTATCCGTTCTACTAATATCAAGGAAATTTTGTGAAAAAATTTATATTTTTACTGGTGTTTTTTAGCGGATTTTTAGTGGCTAAAGATTTAGAGCAAATTTATTTGCAAAACGGTGCAAACGCCGTTATTGAGGAATTAGAAAAAAATCTGCAAACCAAAGAATATTGGGATAAGTTTTTATCAAACAAAGATCTCAGATATGGTTATTATGATGGTGAAATTTTTATCACTGTTGTGGATAAGACAGCCAAAAGACTTGATTTACATTTTTATTCTGATGGCAATCTCACAGATAAATTTAGCCAAAGCATTATCACAGGCTTAATGGGAGACAAAGAAAAACAAGGCGATTTAAAAACTCCAGTTGGCGTTTATGACATCACAAGGAGATTTGATCCAGGCGATCCTTATTATGGACCAGTCGCATTTAGTTTATCATATCCAAATTTATACGACAAACTCAGAGACAAAACAGGAAATGGTATTTGGATACATGGCTTTCCCAAAGACGGAGAAGACAGAATTGACGAAAACCGCACAAGAGGCTGTGTTGTTTTGAAAAATGATTATTTGTTAGAATACGAAAGCATTGTCAAAGATAGTGGCAGTGTTGTTCTTATCAATGAAGATGGCAAAGTTGTCGCAAACAATCAAGACATTGCTATAATTTTATCTCAAATTTTTGCTTGGAAAAAAGCTTGGGACAAAAGCGATATAAACGCTTATTTGGATTTTTATGATGATAGTTTTAGACGATTTGATGGTATGAGAATTAAAGAATTTAGTGCTATGAAAAGAAATATTTTCTCCAAACAAGAAGAAAAAACGATTAAATTTAGCAATTTTGAAATCACTCCGTATCCTAGCCAACAAAAACAACGATTTCGTGTCAAATTTACTGAAAATTACGCCACAAAATCGTATAAATTTGACGGAGTAAAAACTTTAATCGTAAAACTAGAAAACCAAAAAATGAAAATCTTAGCAGAGAGATAAAATGAGCCAAAAAGAAGTTGTCGCTAAACACATACAAGACATAATCCAAGCAAGAAAAGATTTTTTTGATGAGCTGGACAAAATAGTCCCAAAAATAGGCTCAACTGATGTTTTTGATTTTGATTCTTGCGAAGATAAAAATTTAAAGCAAATTTATGCTAAATTTTATCCTTATGATTACGCAATTCGCAAACTCTTGCCACTTGTTTATGATAAATTTGGTGTGAAATTTAATGTCTGAAATAATAATCTCCAAACAAGCTTATTTTCATAATCTCACCCAAATCACAAACAAAGTAGGCTCTAAAGATAAAGTTTTTGTGGTTCTTAAAGACAATGCTTATGGACATGGAGCTGTGATTATGGCTGGTTTGGCGAGTAAATTTGGCATAAAAACAGCTGTTGTTAGAACCCACAAAGAAGCCAAAGAAATATCTAAATTTTTTGAAAATATCATTATTTTATCGCATATTCCAAATGGATCTGAAAATAAAAATTTCATATATGCTATAAACTCGCTTAAAGCTCTAAATTTAATCAAACCAAAAACCAAAGTTCATCTAGCAATCGATACATTAATGCACAGAAACGGACTAAGTTTAGATGAAATTTCCAAAGCTTTTAAAATCGCAAAAAAGCGAAATATCAAAATCTTAGGTGCTTATACGCATTATAGAAGTAGTGATGAAATGAGCGGAGAATTTGTAATCCAAAAAGAAAATTTCGCTAAAGCCAAAGCCCAAATAACAGATCTTTGCAAAATTTATGGCTTCAAAAAACCAGTTTTTCACTCTCACAACTCAGCTGCAACAGAGCGAGATAGCGAATTTGACGATGGAGTTAGAGTTGGGATAGCTCAATTTGGATATGCTCAATTTGATGAGAGCTTAAATTTAAAACCAGTTTTGAGCCTTTGGGCAGACAAAATCAGCGATAGAATACTTAAAAAAGGCGAAAGCGTAGGATATGGTGGCGTATTTAGCGCTCCAAAAGATATGAAAATCGCTTGTTATGATTTGGGTTATGGGGACGGACTTTTGCGATACAATGGCATTGGAGAGTTAAATTTAGATGGTGGCGTAAAAATGCTTGGCAAAATGTCAATGGATAGCTTTAGCTGCGAGGATATGGGCGATAGAATCTGCGTATTTGAAGATGCCAAAACATTCGCTGAGTTTTTTGGGACGATAAGTTATGATATTTTAGTCAAGCTAAAACCAAATATCAAACGCACTATCAAAGACTAATCAAAACAAAAAACAAAATCCCACCCGCACTAGACACTATTATCCTATGGCGTGGCAAAATCTGTAAATTGCTATTTAAAATATCATAAACCGTGCTTTTAGGACTATTTTCATACAAAATATTTTTGATAAATACAAGCTTAGTAAGCACATCAGCCACATACAACAAATACAAAATCAAAAGCGAATTAAATCCCAAATAAAACACGCAAAATGACAAGTAAATAAAATTAAATTGCGTAACAAAAAACAAAATCTTGCTTTTATTATATCTTGAGACATACGAATAAATCAGGTCTTTTATATTGTTTTGTTTATTTAACCAAAAATCACAAAACTCAAAAAACAAAAAAATTAAAGTCAAATTTAGTGTTTGCATTTAATGATTTTAGCAAATTTAATCAAATTTTAGAGAAAATTTACTTCCCAATTCCCCAGCTTTGAACGGATTAAATTAAAAAATCTCGCTATTTCGGCGGTTACAGACGCTCAGTCTGCTCCCTTGAAACAGCGAGATTTTCTAATATACTACGCCTATTCTGTCTTGAATATTTTTGCAAAATACAACGAATTTTAAAAAAATACTGCATTTTTGTCATACTGAGCGAAGCGAAGTATCTCAAATTTATTCAAATTTAATTCAAATTTTCTCCAAAATTTACTCAAATTTTAAATTTTTTCAAAAAATTTAAAAAATTTAACGCAATTTAAGCTAATTTTAATGGGGGGGGGTAGAATAATACTTTGAAAACAACTAAATTTAATCA
>JAGAZK010000064.1 GCA_017940085.1 Campylobacter sp. | reverse complement strand
TTCGTAACCTTTGTTGTATCCATTTTCGTAACCTTTTTGGTAGAAAAAATCTTCTGTTGAAGCACCAAAAAGTATTGAAAAAGATAAAATACTAAAAAATGCTATTTTTTTAATCATTTTACATATTCTCCTTGTTTATTTACTTTTAAATCAATCCAAATTTTGCTACCACCTACAATTTGATATAGATACGGCAAATCTGCTTTAAAAATTTCAGCTGTGTTTTTAACTACACTAGCAACTATATTCACACCAGCTTTAACTAAATAATCAAGCGGATCAGGCTCTTGTGTATTTGTTGTAGTTGTTGGTGTCATATATGAATTCCCTGATGGATCAGTAGTTGTTACATAAACAACTTCTTGTTTTGTTTTTGATTGTTCTAATGCTCTTAAATATTCATTAGTAGCTGTTTTCATCTCATCAGCACTTACGCTTAAACCACCCCAACCAATTTCAGCTATTTTTCTGTCATTAACATAAGTTGCAACATTGTAAGAAGTTTTAGCTTCATTTGTTACAATAGAGCTATCAACATAAAATCTAACTCCGTCTTTTTCTATGTATTTAGGATCAACTACTAGCGAAGCTTTTTCATTTACATTAACTAAATTTCCAAACATTGTAACAGCTCCGCCGTTTGTTTGACATTCAACTCTTAAACTTGCAGGTTGTTTTCCTACATTAACATCATCAGTAATAAAACAAAATCCTTTAATAGTTACTAATTGTTTTGATTTATTGCCATCTGCAACACCACTTGTTTTATCATAAGTTACAGGAAAAACAAATTTGGAATTTGAACCCACAACTTCTTTTGCTCGTGGATTTAAGCCTGTAAAATAATAATGCCAATTTAGTATTGTTTCTTTATAAAGTGTTTGTTGGTGGCGATAGTTTAAATCCTTTGAATTTAGTTCTCGTTCATTTATGGTTTTATCTCCGTAACTAGATGAAGTGATAATATTTTCTGAAACTTCATTAGCAAATAATATGGAACAAAAAGCAAAAAGCAAAATTAAAATTTTATTTTTTCTTTTCATCAAAATATCCTTTTTCTCGTCCAATTTGCCAAATACTTCTTTGTTCTAACTCTTTTTGTGTCCGGACTTTAACAGGCTCAGCTTTAACAATTCTGTCTTTACCAAAGAAATTTCTAGTATAGTTTTCATACTCTTCGCTTTGTGTTTTTAATACAGCATTGTTAAAATTTGAGTTTGAATTTGGCAAATGAAATTTCTTTTGATCAGGAAGTGGATTTGTTTGTTCTTTTCCGCTACAACCAAATAACAAAAATGCGGAAATTACCGCAATTATTAAAGATTTCATTTTATTTCTCCAACATCAAGGGCATTAAAATATAAATTTTCACCTTTTACTTTGTAAAAAACTTCGCCTTGATATGTTTTTATAGGCGTTTCGCTTTCTATATCATAACTTCCGCTTAAAAATTGATACTCTTTAAAATTTATAGAGCTATTTGAATTATTGCCTTCTAAAATATACGACATTGCTTTTTGATTTTTTAGATTCATAATTTTTACAGGCGGTTTTATTTCAACTTTTGGTTTAGTTACAACTGGTTGGACTTTTTTAATGATAGGCTGTTTTTTTATGATTTCTTTAATAACAATTTTATCTTTTTCAACAATTTCTGTTTTTAAAAGATAGCCTTGTTGTTTGGCTAAATTTAATATATTTATGGTAGCTTCTTGCCATAAATTTGGATAAGTTACCAATTCATAACCTTTACTTACACTTTTAACAACTGATTTTATGTTATATTCTTTATTTATTAATCTCATTGCATTTTGTGCGTCAGCTTTTCTATCAAATCCGCCAAAAAACAGAGAATTTTCAGTTAAATATGTTTGATAGCCGTCTTTATATGCAACTTGTTGTAAAAATAAAACTTCTGAAATAGCTATATTTTCTGTATCTAATATGACTATGTAAGGTTTGTTTATATATACTTTTCTAGGTTGAATTCCTTCATTTTTGCGTTGAAAATCGGTAGCTTTTAACCCTGCTTCAAATCCCATTCTAAAATCATATTCATTAGCAAACATAAAACTTGCCAAAACTGCAACACATAATATTGTTTTTTTCATCATCTATCTCCTATTTTATAAATCTTAGATTGTAACTATAATTTTCGTCTTTAAAACGAATAAAATTTGGTGTGATTTCTTCGATTTCATACCAATCGTTTAACTTGTCGCCTTTGTAGTATATTTTCATATCATATTTGAAATTGTTATCGTATCCACGAAATATAATATCGCCTTGAATTTCTTTTAGATATTCAACCATACTTTCAGGTTTTTGCATTTTTTCTATTTGTTTTATAGCTTCTGCTTGTTTTTCCAAAGAAGCAGTTTGTTCGCTAATATCAGGAATTTTGCCGTTGATTTCATCTGCTAATTTATTAAGCTCTTTTTCTGCTTCATTGCTTGGCTCACTAAATTGTGCATTTTGAACTTTTGATACTTCTTTGTCATCAAATTCCATTTGATTTGGAAGCAGTGGTGGCGTTACTTGCTGTAAGGCATTAGTAGCATTATTTTCAAATTCTGCAAAATCAGAGCTTATAATACTTGCATTCGTATCTACTGCCTCTAAAACAATTTCGTTTTGTTTTTTGCCACCAAACAACAACAAAATAATAGCTATTAATGTTATAACTGCTACTATTGCAACTACTATCATCTTTTTTGTGAAACTCATCATTTATCCTTAATCATCATTTAGAGTAAAAGTTTTCATAGGTTCTTTTACTTTTGGAAATTCATCTGTAATTTTTTTTGGTTTAAATTTACCAAATCGAAATTTATCAGTAAATTTCGCTGTCCTTCGCTCTAAAAAATCAATATGTTTTACTAAAATTTCATTTTTTTGTTTTAGCGTATCAATTTCTTTTAAAAGCAAAGTAACTGAGTTTTGTAAAACCAACATTGAATTTGCCATTTTTGACATATCATTTTGAATTTTTTCAAAATTTGTATTTATTTGTTCTACTTTTTCCATTTTTACTACCTATAAATCGTTTGATTATCAACTCTGTATTTTTTGCCATTGACAAAATTTGTGCCATATTTATTATCTTGAACTATACGATAGCTTATTCCATCAAGTTGAATATAAGAATATTCTTTTGTCGGATAAGTTCCATTTTCTTTGATATATGCGTGAATAACTTCTAAATCATCTCGTTTTTTTATGTTTTCGTATGCGTAAGTTAAATTTAGTTTTGCTCCGTTTGATTTTTCATAACGATTTCCTAAGATGTTTAAAATTTGATTTTTTTCATCTAGTTTATATAAAATCGTAAAATTTGCTACTTGAAAATCAGAATTTGGACGAATTAAAATTGCATTATTTTCATATTTTAAAACTGCCATAGGAGAAGATGAATCGATATGGCTAACAACAGAACCCTGTGGTAAAAGAAGCGTAGTTGTAAAATATGGGTGCATTTCGATACTATCAAAACTTGATATTGGTAATATCATAGGTTTGTAATTTATCTCTTTTTTGCTAAATCCGTCAAAAGCTTCTCTAATTGATTTATCCTTATCTTGGACTTCTTTTATTTCATTTTCGTCCAAATTTAGATAAAATTCATTATTTTTTAAATCCGAAATATCTTTATTTTGTGCTATTTCTTGCTGATTTGGTGCTGTGAAGTTTTTTGGATCAAGTGGATCGGCAAATAAACAAAAAATAGATAAATTTAGTAATATTATGATTTTTTTCATAATTTTTCCTTAGTTAGAAAATGTGAAACTATTTTTCCATTTTGTATGAGCATATAGGCATTGAATTTCAAATCTATAAAAAACATAAAAAAACAAAATAAAATAATTGCGTATTTAAGCACAAAAGCTACTAGTGAAAACATACCTAAATACGCACCTATGGCAAAAGATAAAGCTAAAATTACTATGACTGCAATTGTGCGAATTAAATTTTCTAGATAAAAAAACGCAAGAAAAACTAAAATCGCACAAAGATATGAAATAAGTCTTTCTCTTTCAAGACTAAAATCATATTTTGTGAGTAAAAAGAAAAATATAATCGCAACAGGCAAATATTTCAAAATCAAAAATAATGCTTTTGACATTGGCTTGAAATTATAAATTTTACCATTACAATGTATTTCATTTTGACTTTTTACACATTCATAGGTTTTACCAAAACTCCAAAAAACATAAGGAAATTTAGTAAATTTAGTTAAAAACTTCATCTTTCGCTCTCAATAGAATTTTTTATACTTTTTACTTGATTGAATTTTTTCAGCAAAAACAGGACTTCTTCGTCCTGTTTTGCAGAATTTTGTAATAAAGCAAGTCTTAGTTGCAATTTTTTATTCAAATCTTTCAAAAGATCTCTTTGTTTTTCGTATTTAGTTTTTACTTCGTTCATTTGAGATTTTACTTCTTCAAAACTAGATCTTATACTTTGACTAGTTTTTTGTTTTTGTGTTTGTATAAAAATAGAACAATCTATTTTTACGCAATATCCAAACGCAAACGAACTAAGTAAAATTGCTAAAACTATACTTTTCATTTTTAATTCACTTTGTTTAAAGAACCTGTTATAAATTTACTAATAGAATCAAAGATTGTTCCTGTGTCATTTGTAAGTGCGTAAGAAACAAGAGATACTATCAATATGTATAAAACAAATCCAACTATTGCACCGATAAACAAAGCCCAATAAATGATTTTGTTATCTTTTTCTTGGTCTGCTTTTTGTTTTGCAAATTTATATCCAGCAAACATACCTAAAAAAGCCATTACAGGAAAAGCAATGACCGCTCCCCAAAGAATAATCATACCAAGAGTCGTTTGACCGCTTTCGTGAGCTTGTTTTAAAATATTTGTAGCTTCATTAAATTGATCGGCTGCATTTAAAATATTTAGTTGTAAAAAGCAGATTGCAAAAAATACTGCACCTAGTTTAAAAATCGCATTGTTTTTAATTATGAAATTACTCATAATTTCTCCTTTTTAAATAAAATTTTTTCTTTTAGCATTTTTTCGACATTTTTATCAATTTTTATAAAATCATATTTACTTCCTTTCTTTTTTGTAGTTTGAATTTTATTTTTCTTTTTCCATTTCCAAAATGTAACAGAGCTAATTTTTACAATTTCACAAAAGCTTTTTTTAGATATTAATTCCATTTTCTTGCCTATGAATATATGCTAATGTAATAAAATCATCATAAAATTTTATAAGCGTATTTTTATCTATACCAAAAATACTACTTGCAAATTCAAAAGTGATTTTATTGTCATAAATAGCGTTAAAAATAACGCAAACAAATTTTCTGCCGTGTCTAAATAAAAATAATGCCAGTTCATCTTTTGTATAGTTTGGCAAAAGAAAATCTTCTATATCAACAAACATATTCTTTGCCAAATCATCAAGTTTGTCGAAAATTTTTGGATTAATATCAATTTTATTAAAATCGTGCAAAATATGTAAATCAAAACCCAATAAAATAGCATATAAACCAAATTTAGATAAATAATCTAGCTTATATCCTTTTTCTTTGGCTAAATTTTCATTGATAAAAACTGCTGATGATTTTTTATCACAAATTGTGTGTATTAGCGTATTTTGCATATTGCAATAAGAAAAATTAATCTTATCACAAATAACTTTACTATTTTTTTTGATATATAAAATAATAGAATTTGGAGAATCTAAAAATGTTTTTACACCCAAATAATTATTTTCTTTTGAATAATCAAATTCTTTCATTATTTTATATTTTTCTATGTAATTCATCTTAAATTTCCACGAACAATTCAGCTTGACCTAGCATTTTTGAAACACCTTTTTTGGCTGATTTTATAATTGGTATTATCATTTTGATATTTTCTTTAATATCGTTTTTATCCAAATTTTCATTTTTTGCTTTTCTCAAAAAATCAAGTCTTTTACAAAAATTTTCAATCTCAGCAGGTGAATACGGAAATCTACCTGTTGCAACATTTTCTTTTTGATAAATTTCTTTGATTTCTATCATCAATTCATTGATATTCATTGATATATTTTCAAATATTTCGGATAAATTAAATTTTTTAATATAAAGTTCTAAAATTTCTCTTGCATAATCCGTATCAGGTAAATTTAAAAAGAATAACTCATCAAAACGACCCCTACGCAAAAGTTCAGGATTGTTATCTAAAATTGTATTTAAATCATTTGCTGTTGCAAAAATTATTGCGTCAAAAGCATATTCACAAGCTTCCGTGTTTAAGTCATTTATAATTGTAAGGATTCTACCTAAAATGCGTTTTTCAATAGGTTCGGCATTACCAATCATTTTTTCAATTTCATCGATTAAAATTACATATTTTTCATTTGGCGATAACTTGTATCTGTCATTCAAGTAAGAAAAAATAGAATTTAATTTTGCAATTGGCTCATCGGCTTCCATAATTAGGGTTAAATTTAATTGTATTAAAAGCCTATTCGTTTCTCCTGCAAAACATTTTGGAAAAAAAGTTTTACCTGTGCCAGGAATGCCGACAAGAAAAATAGCTTTTGCTTTATATCCTTTTTCTTCTGCTACTAAAAGTTGTTTAGTAAATTTTTTAATAGTTTGCAATCCGCCAATAGAATTTAAATTTACATTTGGCTTGATAACATTAAGCCCTAATCTATTTTGTAGAGCTTCATTTTCAGGAATTCTGCCAAAATGTTCTTGTGTAGTTAAAACACCATATCGATTTGGAAGTTCTTTTATGATAAATAAGCTTCTTATATCAGTAGGTGGTCTTTTAGTATCTAAAATACTAAAATCATCTTTATTACAAATTTTTTGTAAAATTTGCTCTTTTGTGGGATTTATTAAAATTTCGGAACTTGCGTTATAATAAGTTTGTAAGAATTCTAAATTTCGGTAGTAAAAAATGTCATCGCTGACAAAATAAATTACATATTTTTCAT
>JAGAZK010000063.1 GCA_017940085.1 Campylobacter sp. | reverse complement strand
CCTTCTATTTCTCCGCCTTTTTTGCCAATAATTACACCAGGTCTTGCAGCTACGACAGTAACTCTTAGTTTTTTAGCAGTTCTTTCTACTAAAATTTGACTAACTCCAGCATAATATAGTTTTGTTTTGAGAAATTTGCGGATTTTGTAGTCTTCGCCAATATTTTCTGGTAAAGTAGTTTTTGTAGGAAACCATCTTGATTCCCAATTTTTATTTATGCCTAATCTTAGGCCTATTGGATTAACTTTTTGTCCCATGATTATGCTTCCTTACTTTCTTTTTTTGCTACTTCTACCAAAATATGACTGGTTGGTTTTCTGATACGACTTGCACTGCCTCTTGCTCTTGGTCTAAATCTTTTAAGAACAGGACCAGCATCAACTCTACAACTTTTAACAATCACTTCTTCTGGTTCAAATCCGCCATTTGCGACAGCAGAACTAATAGCAGTCGAAATATATTTAGCACCACGATTTGGCATAAAACTAAGACTTGCCAATGCAAGTTCTGCATTCATTCCTTGAACTTCTCTTGCGATTAATCTTGCTTTTGTCGGCGAAAGGCGAACAAATTTAATAATTGATTTACTCATTTATTTCCCCTTACTTACCGATTTTCTTTTGGACTGAGCCCTTATGGCCTCTAAAAGTCCTAGTAGGTGCGAATTCGCCAAGTTTATATCCTATATGATTTTCTGTTATATAAACAGGAATAAAACTTTTGCCATTATGCACATTGAAAGTTAGCCCTATCATATCAGGCACTATCGTGCTTCTTCTTGACCAAGTTTTGATAGGCTTATTGTCATTAGCCTTTTTAGCGGCTAGAACTTTTTTCATGACATGCTCATCAACAAATGGACCTTTTTTTAATGATCTAGCCATCTATTTTCCTTTCTTTCTTGAAATTATAAGCTTATCACTTGCTTTTTTGCGACGAGTTTTGAAACCTTTAGTTGGTTTGCCCCATGGAGTTACAGGGTGGCGACCTGAATTTTTCTTACCTTCACCACCGCCGTGTGGGTGATCAACAGGGTTCATAGCAGAACCTCTAGTTTGTGGGCGAATTCCCATATATCTAGTGCGACCAGCTTTACCTATTGTAATATTAGCCCAATCTTCATTATCAACAACACCGATTGTAGCCATACACTCAGCTAAAATTTGTCTCATTTCGCCACTTGGAAGTCTTAAAATGGCGTATTTTTCTTCTTTACCCATAAGTTGAGCATAGCCACCAGCACTTCTTGCTATTTGAGCACCTTTGCCAGGTTTTAATTCAATATTATGAACTATAGTTCCAATAGGAATATTTTTTAGTTTCATAGCATTGCCTGGTTTAATATCAAGCCCAGCTTCTGCTGAACTAACCATATCGCCTACTTTTAATCCACTTGGGTGAATAATATATCTTTTTTCACCATCAACATAAGACAAAAGTGCAATATTGCAGTTTCTGTTTGGGTCATATTCTATAGCTTCAACTTTAGCTGGAATATCAAATTTTCTTCTTTTAAAATCTATAATTCTATAAAGTTTTTTAGCACCTGCTTCTTTGTGGCGACTTGTAATTCTACCATCATGATTTCTACCAGAAGTAGCTGGGATTTTGACAAGTAAGCTACGAACACTTGGTTTAGCAGTAATTTCGGCACTCGATAGCCCTGTCATAAATCTTCTACTTGGGGTGTATGGTTTATATGATTTTATTGCCATCTTACGCCTCCATATTTGCTAAGCTTACGCCTTCAGGCAATTTGACATAAAATTTCTTAAAATCATCTCTAACGCCAACTCTGCCTCTAAAACGCTTAACTTTTCCGTCAATTCTAAGAGAATTTATTTTAAGCGGAGTAATTCCAAAATATTCTCTCAACACTTCTTTTAAACTATTTTTAGTCATTCTTGGTGATGTTTGAATAACTACAACGCCTTGTTCTTGAAGGCTAAGAGTTTTTTCAGTATAAAGTATAGTTTTGATGTCTGTTATATCTGCCATTTTAGCCCTCTTTGATTATTGTTTGCAATGCTTGTTTTTCAGCTATAACTGAGCTATAAACCGCAACTAAATAAGCATTGACTTCACTTGCATCTATTACATAACAATTTGCTAAATTTCTAAATGCCAAAAGTGTTTTTGAATTAAGTTCATTTTTGATGATTAAAGCATCGCGAACACCAAGTTTTTTGATAATTTCATTAGCATCTTTTGTTTTTCCGCTATCTACATTTATACTATCAACAACAATCAATTTATTTTCTTGAGCTTTTTGCGACAAAGCACATTCTAAAGCTAATCTTTTTTGTTTTTTATTGATTTTTTGATAATAATTGCGGTCGCTTTTTGGACCAAATGCAACAGCACCACCAACCCAAACATTTGTTCTAGTTGAACCTGCCCTTGCACCGCCTCTACCTTTTTGTCTCCAAGGTTTTTTGCCACCACCGCTCACCTCAGATCTACCTTTTGTGTGAGCTGTATTTGATCTAATACCAGCTAAATAGCTTTTTACATATAGATATAAATTGTGCGGATTAACTTCACTAAATTTATCAGGAAAGTCAATATTATCGCCTTTTTCAAGCTTTTCATTTAATACAACCAATTTGCTCATTTTACTATCCTTACTCTACCCATAGCACCATTAAATCCAGGAACAGAGCCTTTTAACACTAAAATTCCATTACTTGAATCAAAACTAACAACTTCATTTTTAACGGTTACTTTTTTATCTCCGTAATGTCCTGCCATTTTTCTACCTGGTTGAACGCGTCCTGGCCATTCGCAGTTTCCAATAGAACCTGGTCTTCTGTGAAATCTAGAACCATGAGCTGCTGGACCACCTGAAAATCCATGTCTTTTTATAACACCTTGAAAACCACGACCTTTTGTATTAAAGCTTACTTTTAATACTTTAGCTTCATTTAATGGATTTAAATCCAAATCTCCGATTTCTGTATTTGCGACTTTTAAAGTAGCAAATTTATTAAACTCACCACTTAAATTGTATTTTTTTTGCTGACCTTTTATAGTTTTGTTCGCAACTTTTGTATGACTATATGCCACAATAGCGCTACCATCTTGACCAAGTTCGCAAACTTTAGTAGGGATAAGTCTTAGCAAAGTAACAGCAATACTTGGCTTATTTATAGTTCTACTCATGCCAATTTTTTCTACTATATATTCCATTTATTCCCCTTACTTACCCATAGCACGAACTTCTACATTGACTTCTGGAGCCAAATCAAGTTTAGTCAAACTATCAACAGTGTCTGGAGTAGCAGCTACAATATCAAGCATACGAGCGTGAATTCTCATTTCAAATTGTTCGCGAGAATCTTTGTTTATATGCGGAGATCTAAGTACTGTGTAGCGTTTGATCTTTGTAGGCATAGGGATCGGACCCCTGACATCTGCACCTGTTCTTTTGACGGCTTCAACAATAGCCGTAACTGTGCGATCAAGAACTCTGTGGTCATAAGCTTTGAGCTTAAGCCTAATTCTTTCCATTGTTTTTCCTTTAAAATAACTTGTCGCCAACATGCGACCTTTTGATATAAATCAACTAAAAGAGGCTCGTTTGAAATTTGAGCATTAAAGCAAAAGCCCAAAAACTGGCATTTTTGGCTTTTTCTCATCAAAAGACACGAATTATACAAAAAACTGCACTAAAATAGCAAGAATTTAATACAAATTTTTTAAAATTTATTGATTTGTTTCCTTAATCAAAGGAATAACAAAATAAAAATCAATAAATTTTTGAATAAATTTAAATAAATTTGAATTAGTTGAGTTTTAAATTTGACCATTAAGCCTAAAAATTAATTAAATTTATTAGAAATTGTTTGCAAATTTAATCAAATTTAGTTCAAATTTATCCTGCAAAAACGACTAAATTTGATTAAATTTCACTGTATTTATCAAAAATATTCAAGACAGAATAGGCGTAGTATATTAAAAAATCTCGCTGTTTCAAGGGGGCTGAGTCTGTAACCGCCGAAATAGCGAGATTTTTTAATTTAATCCGTTCAAAGCTGGGGAATTAAAATTAAATTTGGTAATGTTTAGCAAATCACATTTATGGCGGACAGAGAGGGATTCGAACCCTCGAAAGCTTGCACTTTACACGCGTTCCAGGCGTGCTCCTTCAACCGCTCGGACATCTGCCCAATAATTTAAAATTTAATAAATTTGCAAAACCCGCTTGTAAGCAAATTTGTGTGCTAAATTTATTAATTTTGCCAAACCAACCAAATTTAACCTAACAATCAAACAAAATTTAGCAAATGATTAAATATTATTGTGGGTTTGGATAAAATAATTGCCAAAACCGAAATAAACGATTTTGGCAAATAAAATCAAGCCGCAGGATAAACTGAGACTTTTTTTCTGTTTTTGTCTTTGCGTTCGAATTTAACAAAGCCGTCAATCAAAGCAAAAATAGTATGATCTACGCCCATACCTACATTATTGCCTGGGTGAGTTGCTGTGCCTCTTTGGCGTATAATGATATTTCCTGCTCTAACAAATTCGCCGCCGAATTTTTTCACGCCTAAACGGCGTCCGATAGAATCTCGGTTATTTTGGGTTGAACCTTGACCTTTTTTGTGTGCCATTTTTTACTCCTTAGGCGTTTATGCTTACGACTTTAACGCGTGTATATTGGCGTCTGAAACCGCGTTTTACTTTTGAGTCTTTGCGTCTTCGTTTTTTGAAGATTACAACTTTTTTGTCTTTACCTTCATTTACGACTTCTAAGACAACTTTTGCACCCTTAACAAATGGTGCTCCTACCTTTAATTCGCCGTTGTTGATAGCTAAAACTTCGCTAACTTCGACTTTACTTTTTGGCTCGGCAGCAAAATGATCTAAGTTTAGGTATTGGCCTTGGCTTACTTTGTATTGCTTGCCGCCATTTTTGATGATAGCATACATCAAGTTTTCCTTTAAATTTGGTAGTCCAAAAAGGCATTTTAATCTAAACTTCGCGGACTAAATCAGTAGTTTTGCAAACGAGTAAAATTAAAAATTTACAAGCCATTTTTGGTTGTGAAAGCGGATTTTATCCAAAATTTTATAAATTTAAACTTTATTTGATCAAATTTATAAAATTTAAATCAAAATAATTTTATAATCTCACTTTTAAAAGGAGTTAAAATTGCTAGAGGTTGTAATTATCGCTAAAAACGAAGCTGGGAATATCGAAAAATGTATTCAAAGTGCAAAAAAAGTCTCAAATCAAATTTTGCTAATAGATGATTTTAGCGATGACGATACTGCCAAAATTGCTGAAAATTTGGGTGCAAGAGTAATAAAACGCAAATTTGATAATTTTGCCAATCAAAGAAATTTTGCCAATGAAAAGGCAAATGCTAAATGGCTTTTGCATCTTGATAGCGACGAAATCATTACTGATGACCTTGCTAAGAGTATTTTAGATGCTATCAAATCAGACAAAAGTGCTATTTACAAATTTCAAAGACAAAATCACGCATTTGGACACAAGCTTAATCACGGTATTTTGCAAAAAGACGAAGTTATCAGGCTATTTCCAAAAAACAAAGCCAAATTTGAAAATCTTGTGCATGAAAAACTCACTTCGGATTTGCCAACATTATCTTTAAATGGATATTTAGAACATCACACTTATAAAAATTGGAATGAATGGCTTAATAAAACAAATTTATATTCGGATCTTTGGGCTAAAAACGCATTTTTAAAAGGCAAAAAAACAAATCTTTTTTCAGCGTTTTCACATGCCTTTTTTGGATTTTTTAAAATGTTTTTTATCAAAAAAGGTTTTCTTGATGGAAAAATTGGATTTGTAATGTGTTTAAATCATTCTTTTTATGTTTTTATGAAATATTTAAAACTCGCTGAACTATGG
>JAGAZK010000062.1 GCA_017940085.1 Campylobacter sp. | reverse complement strand
TAGAGTTGATTTTTCAAATGTTTCAAAAGAGATTGATGTTCCGAATTTATTACAATTACAAAAAAAGAGTTTTGATCATTTTCTAAATATTGATAATGCTCAATCAGAAAGTGGAATTGAAAAAGTTTTTAAAACTATTTTTCCAATTCACGATCCGCAAAATAGACTTAGTTTAGAATATGTAAGCAGCGAAATTACCAAACCAAAATATACTGTTAGAGAATGTATGGAAAGAGGGCTTACTTATTCTGTAAATTTAAAAATAAAAATAAGACTTATCATTCATGATAAAGATGAAAAAACTGGAGAAAAAGTCGGTATAAAAGATATAAAAGAACAAGAAATATTCGTTCGCGATATTCCTTTGATGACAGATAGAATTTCATTTGTTATAAATGGAGTAGAAAGAGTTGTCGTAAATCAACTTCATAGAAGTCCTGGTGTGATATTTAAAGAAGAAGAAAGCCCAACTGTGGCAAACAAACTAATCTACACAGCTCAAATTATTCCAGATCGCGGAAGTTGGTTGTATTTTGAATATGATACAAAAGATGTCTTGTATGTGCGTATCAATAAACGCAGAAAAGTGCCTATTACTATACTTTTTAGAGCATTGGGATACAAAAAACAAGACATAGTAAAATTATTTTATCCTATATTAAATTTGAAGATAAAAAATAATAAATTTCTTGTGCCTTTTGATCCAGATGATTATATAAATAGAGTTGATTATGATATAAAAGACGAAAAAGGCAAAGTAATTTTAGAAGCTGGAAAAAGACTTACAAAACTAAAAGCCGAAAAGCTTTTAGAAAGCGGTGTCAAATTTGTAGAATATCCAATTGAAGTTTTGGTTAGCCGTTATTTAGCAAATCCTGTTTATGATAAAGAAAGTGGAGAAGTCATATACGACACTCTTACTCAATTAGATGAGAACAAAATTGCTAAAATTATGGAAAGCCAAAATAGCATTGAGATCGCAAACGACAGAGCAAGTGGCGTGGATACTGCTATTATCAATTCATTTTTGCAAGATTATGAAACTTTAAAATTATTAAAACAAACAGAAAATTTAGATGATGAAAATGATTTGGCAGCTATTAGAATTTATAAAGTTATGCGTCCAGGAGAGCCTGTCGTAAAAGACGCAGCAAGAGCTTTTGTAAATGATTTGTTTTTCAATCCAGAAAGATATGATCTAACCAAAGTTGGACGAATGAAAATGAATCACAAACTTGGTCTTGAAGTGCCTGAATATGTTACTGTTTTGACTCGTGAAGATATGGTAAAAACGGCAAAGTATTTAATAAGAGTTAAAAACAATGATGGCGTGATTGATGATAGAGATCATTTAGGAAATAGAAGAATTAGATCTATTGGCGAACTTCTTGCAAATGAGCTTCATTTAGGTTTTGTAAAAATGCAAAAAGCGATTAGAGATAAATTTACTAGCCTAAACAACAATCTTGAAGAAATTATGCCTTATGATTTGGTTAATCCAAAAATGATTACTACGACTATCATAGAGTTTTTTACAGGTGGTGAGCTTAGTCAATTTATGGATCAAACAAATCCACTTAGTGAAATTACGCATAAAAGACGACTTTCTGCACTTGGAGAAGGTGGTTTGGTAAAAGAAAGAGCAGGATTTGAAGTAAGAGATGTCCATCCTACTCATTATGGTAGAATTTGCCCAGTAGAAACTCCTGAGGGTCAAAATATCGGTCTTATCAATACTTTGGCTACTTATGCAAAAGTTAATGATATGGGATTCGTAGAAGCTCCTTATCGCAAAGTCATAGACGGAAAAGCTACAAATGAAGTAGTTTATCTTACTGCTACTCAAGAAGAAGGTCATTATATCGCACCAGCTTCTACTATTCTTGATTCAAAAGGCTTTATAAAAGATGATTTGATTGAAGCTAGAAGAGACGGAGAAATTTTATTTGCTAGAAGAGAAGATATAGATTTAATAGATCTTAACAATGGTATGGTAATGGGCGTAGCAGCTTCGTTGATTCCATTTTTGGAGCACGATGAAGCAAAAAGAACTCTTATGGGTTCAAACATGCAACGACAAGCCGTTCCATTACTTCAAAACTCAGCTCCTATTGTCGGAACTGGTATGGAAGCAGTCGTAGCTAGAGATGCTTGGGAATCTGTTAAAGCCAAAAGATCTGGCGTGGTTGAAAAAGTAGATAATAAAAATATTTTTATTTTAGGTGAAGATGAAAATGGTCCTTATATAGATCAATACACAATGGAAAAAAATCTCCGCACAAACCAAAATACCACATTTGGACAACACCCTATTATTAAAAAAGGTGATAGTGTTGAGGTTGGTCAAATCATAGCCGATGGACCTAGTATGGAAAATGGCGAACTCGCTATTGGTAAAAATGCTCTAATCGCATTTATGCCTTGGAATGGATACGACTATGAAGATGCTATCGTAATAAGCGAAAAAATGATTAGAGAAGACGCATTTACAAGTGTTCATATCTATGAAAAAGAAATTGAAGCTAGAGAGCTTAAAGACGGCGTTGAAGAGATTACTAGAGATATTCCAAATGTCAAAGAAGAAGATTTAATGCATCTTGATGAAAGTGGAATTGTAAAAATCGGAACTCATATAAAACCAGGTATGATTTTAGTGGGTAAAGTTTCTCCAAAAGGCGAAGTTAAACCAACTCCAGAAGAAAGACTTCTGCGTGCAATTTTTGGTGAAAAAGCAGGGCATGTTGTAAATAAATCTTTGTATGCTACTGCTGGTATTCAAGGAGTGGTAATAGATGTCAAAATTTTCACTAAAAAAGGCTATGAAAAAGATGCTAGATCTATAAAAGCGTATGAAGAAGAAAAAAATGCTTTGGAAAAAAGTCATCACGATAGACTTTTGATGTTAGATCGTGAAGAAATGCTAAGAGTTGTTTCTTTGCTTTCAAAAAATGCTTTAGAAAGCGAACTTAAAATCGGCAAAACCACATACAAAAAAGGTAAATTTATAGACAAAAAAGATCTAGAAAATGTCAATAGATTTACTCTAAATTCGTATGTCAAGAGTTTTTCTAAAAAAGTTCAAAAAGAATTTGAAGATATGAAATTGTATTTCCAAAACGAAAAGAAAAATCTCAAAGCCGAACATGATGCTAAGCTTGATATTATAGAAAAAGATGATATTTTACCAAGCGGAGTTGTCAAGCTTGTAAAAGTTTATGTCGCTACAAAACGCAAACTAAAAGTCGGCGACAAAATGGCGGGAAGACACGGAAACAAAGGTATAGTATCAAATATAGTTCCAGAAGTGGATATGCCTTATTTGCCAGATGGTAGAAGTGTTGATATAGTCTTAAATCCACTTGGTGTTCCGTCTCGTATGAATATAGGTCAAATTTTAGAAAGCCATTTGGGCTTAGTTGGGCTTAAATTTGGTGAGCAAATTCAAGAAATTTTTGATAGCAAAAAGAAAGAATGGATCAAAAATTTACGCAATAAAATGATTGAGATTGCTAGTGTTTCTAAGCTAATTCAAGCCAAAGAAGCTATTAGTAAAATTAGCGATGATGATTTGATTAAATTTGCCAAAGATTGGACAAATGGCGTTAAATTTGCAACTCCAGTATTTGATGGCGTAAAAGTAGAAGAATTTAAAAAGCTTTTTGAAATGGCAAAAATCGATCAAGACGGCAAAACAGAGCTTTATGACGGACGAACTGGCTCTAAAATGGCTGAAAGAGTTCATGTTGGTTGTATGTATATGCTCAAACTTCATCACTTAGTTGATGAAAAAGTTCATGCAAGAAGCACTGGACCTTATAGTTTGGTTACTCAACAACCAGTTGGCGGTAAAGCATTGAGTGGTGGTCAAAGATTTGGAGAAATGGAAGTTTGGGCATTGGAAGCTTATGGTGCTGCTCATACTTTAAGAGAAATGCTAACTGTAAAATCAGACGATGTTGATGGTCGTTTGGCTGCTTACAAGGCTTTGACAAGAGGCGAAAATGTCATGGAAACTGGTATTCCTGAAACTTTCTTTGTTTTGACTAATGAATTAAAATCATTAGCATTAGATGCCGAAATTTACGGTAAGGACGATGAAAATGATGAATGAAACAAATTTAAAACTCATTAATGTAAAAGAAGAAGCTAGAGTAAAAGATTTTGAAGTTTTTCAACTAAGACTTGCTAGTCCAGAAAAAATAAAAGAATGGAGTCATGGTGAGGTTAAAAAACCAGAAACTATCAATTACCGCACTCTAAAACCAGAAAGAGATGGACTTTTTTGCTCTAAGATTTTTGGTCCAATTAGAGATTATGAATGTCTTTGTGGTAAATACAAAAAAATGCGTTACAAAGGCGTAACTTGCGAAAAATGCGGCGTTGAAGTAACTTCGTCAAAAGTTAGAAGATCTAGAATGGGGCATATCGAGCTTGTAACGCCTGTAGCTCATATTTGGTATGTAAATTCACTTCCTAGCCGTATAGGAACTCTACTTGGTATCAAAATGAAAGACTTAGAAAGAGTGCTTTATTATGAAGCTTATATCGTAGAAAATCCAGGCGAAGCTTTTTATGACAATGAAAATACAAAAAAAGTTGAAATTTATGATGTCTTAAATGAAGAGCAATTTATTTCCTTAGATCAAAGATATGCAGATACTGGATTTAAAGCTAGAATGGGTGGCGAAGTAATTAGAGATATGTTAATTGATTTAGAT